>JBAZKM010000004.1 GCA_041650805.1 Candidatus Omnitrophota bacterium
AGAGGCGCCGAAGTCGATCACGACCTCGTCCCTGGAGTCGCCGTCTATATCGCCCGAGGTGATAGATTCCGGGTCGACCGCGGTTATCTGGAGCCATGTGCCGTCGTCATGCCATATCCATATGCCGTAAGAGGCGCCGAAGTCGATGATGGCGTCCGATCCGCCATTCCCGTCGATGTCTCCTACGGTGACACGGGGCGACTGCGCAATGACCTTTGAGCTCATATCAGAGGCGAATTTACTTATTATGGCGCAGGTAGAGAGATCTTCCGGATAATATACCGAGTAGAGATAATAGTCGGGGTATAGATCGCCGTCTTCCTGGTGTCCCACCATATCCCAGAAACCGGCCCCGTCACCGCCTGCGGCATATACAAGGTCGGTCCAATCTTTATAGACCCTGTCACGTACCGCGGTGCCCGAATAGGCCTCTATGAGATCGTAATATACCTCACCTGTGTAGGTCGAGTAATCGCTCTTCACCTGGATACCCAGGGAATTGACCTGTGACGGGTAGGGTATCTCTGCCACGGGCAACTTCAATAAATACCAGTGGCCCGCCCAGAGGTACCCTTTTACCAGATCACTCGACCACGTCTTCTCATTCGTCGGCCCTGATTCAGCGTAAAGCTGTACTTCAATCCATGTCCCCGGCGGCGCATCAGGCACACGGACCCATCCCGATACGTATTCATATCCCGAAAGATCTTTAGAGGTCCCGTACCAGACCCTGCCTCCTGCGGTGGACCACCCCGAGAAGGAGGCGGTATACTGTATCGAACCGTTGCCGTCGGCGCTGATACCTCCCGCCCATGCCGGCCCTGCCGTGTACCCCCAGTGGATATCCCATCCCTCCGTGTCACTGCCAAAACTGTGGAGGACCTCTTCTTTCTGGATATCGGTCCTGCCGCCTATCCGCCATCCGAACTCTCCGAGATATACGGGCTTACCTACGGTCGTATGACCGTCCCTGATGTGGTCCTCTATCCATTCCTTTGATTCCTCTTCCGACATTATGTAATCGTTGGGGAAGAGGTGGAATGAGCAGGCATCTATATTTGTGCATTGGTTATTCCTGATATAGTCGGTCCCGCTCCCGTTGTACCAGCCTTCGAGGCCCACCGATAACAGGTGGTATGGGTCTTCGGTCTTTATGTAAGCGGCTACGTCTTCGATCCACGCCTGGAGGGTATCGCCCGACGGGTCGCTTTCGCAGCGCGGCTCGTTGGCGAGCTCCCACATCATGATAGCCGGCTCATGCTTATAAGCGACTCCCGTAATGGTATTGACCCTGTTGAGCATATGGTAGATATAGTTCGTATAGAGCGTCCTGCATGTCTCGTCGAAATAGAAGATATCGTGGTTACTGATATCCGTGTAGATCTCCCAGAACGCCTTCCCGTTACCCTTGGAGGCATCGTATACAAGCTCGAGCGAGTGGTAGCCCTGGGTCGACATATTCGAGAGCGCTACGGAGGAAGCGTCCGACCAGGCCGACGCCTCATGCCACCCGCCTACCTCTTCGGCCCCGTCCCACAGGAGCGTCTTCGACGCGGTCCCCGTATAGATATTGTCGACGTAGACGGACCCGCTCGCGGTGTGACCGTAGACGCCGATGCTAAGCTGTTTCACGTCATCCAGGCCGGCTATGGCGCTGGTATATTCCCACCCCGATGCCTCACACTTCCAGTCATTAGAATCGAGGGTGAATGTGACGTGGTTCCATCCCGTCGCGATCGCCTGCGGAAGCGATTCGTGCCAATCCCAGAGCGTCCCGGTGCTTACCGCGAGAGCTACGTCCGTAACACCGCCCGGGTTATATATATCGAACGATATCCTCGCCTTGGCCGTGGGCGACCAGGCCGTGTACTTTCTTATGCCCCCGAAATTATCGTCCCAATTGTTGACGAAGGGTATTATCAACCTGATGCCGCATGCCTTCGCCTTTGCGACTATGTAGTCGAGCTTCTGGAATGTTGGTTCGTCGTATACGCCCGGTTCGGGCTGGAAACAGTAGGTGTCCTTTATATTGCCTTCGCATGACCCCCACGTCCTCACCACCCTCAGGCCCAGCGCCTTTGCGTCGTCCAGGATCTCGTCTATCATGGCCTGCGTCTTATAGAAGAGGTAATAGTTGTTGGTGCTTGCGAAATAGAACGGCTCCCCGTCCAACGTAAGGTGCGCGCCGTCCCTTTTGACGAACTCCGATTCATCGACCCCGAAGGCCTCTGTCGTTCCGGGCATGATCGTATAGAAGATGCCGGTTACGAGCGCCAGGGCCACGGTAATAAATGCTGTATATATCCTCTTTTTGTCTTTCATCTTAATTTGCCTCTGATTTTAAAATCCACTAATTATATCATGGATAGCGGGAAAAACAAGAGGGCTAATCTAGCTTTTTTATCATTTAACTATATTAGCCCTCTTTTCAAGAAATCAGTATAATATATGCTTCTTTATAAGACCTTTCCGGTTACCATAACTTCCGGCGTCACATTACTGATAAAACCCCAGCTGCCGTCATCATGGTGGACCCATACACCGTAATCGGAGCCGAAGTCGATGACGACGTCACACCTGCCATTCCCGTCGACATCGGCGGTGACCATAGATTCCGGATCGACCGGGCTCATCAGCTCCCAGCCCCCGTTATCATACCAGGTCCATATACCGTATACCGGGCCGAAGTCGATGATGATGTCGTCCTTGCCGTTACCGTTCACATCTCCCGTGGCCATCGAGTCGGGGCTCACGCTGTTTATCTGGTCCCAGCTGCCGTCATCATGGTATGCCCATATGCCGTAATCGGAGCCGAAGTCGATGATGACCTCATCCTTCGAGTCACCGTCAAAATCGCCGGCGGTCAGCCATTCCGCATTTACGGCGCTTATTAAATTCCAGACGCCGTCGTCATGCCTCGCCCATACACCGTAATCGGCGCCGAAGTCGATGATCATCTCGTCCTTTGCATCGTTATCTATATCACCCGTGCAGAGATTCAGGGCGCTCACATCGCTTACCTGGCTCCACCTGCCGTCGTCATATCGCACCCATATCCCGCAATCGGAGCCGAAGTCGATGATGACGTCATCCATCCCGTTACCGTTCACGTCGCCGGTGACCATCAGTTCGGGGCTTGTATCGCTTATCGGGTCCCAGCCACCCTCTTCATGGCATGCCCATACGCCGTATTCGGAGCCGAAGTCGATTATGACCTCATCTTTCGAATCACCGTCAATATCGCCGGTGGTCATCGAATACGGGTCCAGTATGTGCAGATTGGACCAGAAGGAGAAGTAGGGCGTATTATGCCTCACCCATATGCCGTACTCGGAACCGAAGGCGATCACGACATCGCTCTTCGCCCCGGAATAGCCCGGAGACTGGTAATGGTATCCCATATCGACCGTATCCGCGTCGAGTACATGGTCTGTGCGCGTAGTGAGGCCCGACAGGCCGATATATTCCGCCGAGGTGCTCCCGGTATTTAAACACGGGCTGTCGGAGACCTGCCCTGCAGAGGTCTGGCTGAGGTGATAATCGCCGCCCGCGGCATCGAAGAAGAGCGGGTCCTGGGAGATATTGCTCTCCGGCAATGGCTCGCAATTCCTGTAGTCAGCGGTGGTGTGGCCGTAGGAGTCATTATTGGATATCGTCCCTTTGGCGCCGCTGCCGCCCCAATATATGCCGCTATTGCCCCATCCGCCGTTATTGCCGACGAGGATGTTATTCTTTATCTCGCTCCCCGCGACATTTGTGTAATATATGCCGCCTCCTTCGTTGTTGTTGAGGATGGTGTTGTTCACTATGGAGAGCCCCTGCATATTCTCGCAATAGACACCGGTGGCCTCATTATCCTCTATGATGTTATTCATGATCTGCGCGTACGGATTCTGGTTCAGGTAGATGCCGTTGGTGGTGTTCTGAGCGATGCGTGACCCTATTATGGTGAACTGCGCGGCCCCGTATATACCGTTCCCGCCGTTCTGGAATATCGTACACCCCGCTACCAGTACGGACGAATCGGTATTCCATGCGGAGATACCCTCGTATCTGAAACTTGTGATCGTGGAATCTATCACTTCGACGGATATGCCGGGTCCGTATATGCTGACGCCCTGGTAACCGGTCGAGTCGGCCTTGCGGCCTTCCAGATAACAACCTTCGATCATGACAGACGTGCCGTTGCTCACCTGAACGCCCTGGCCGCAGTTTATGATCCTGCAGTCCCTTATTATTATCGAGGAGGAATACCACAGGCTGACGCCGGATGTCCCTTCTTTAGCCGTGCCGTTCTTCAGTGTCAGGCCGTCTATGACCACATCGGACACGTTGGAAAGCCCGATGATAGACCAGTCGTCGCGTCCCTCGGCATCGATTATCGTCTCGTTCGCCTCTATATCCCTGGTCCATCCCGTCGGCTCGTACCCGCCTTCGAGGATGAGGCCGTCCTTGTTCCACATGCCGATGCTCATAGCCGATTCGTGATATGTGCCGCGCGCGATGAAGACCTTCGTCCCGTCGCCCGTCTCTTCTTTTATGGCGTCTCCGAGGTTCCTGAACGGGTTCGCCTTCGTCCCGTCTTCAGTGGCGGAAACGCTGTTACAATCTACGTAGATGCTGATGATCGCCTCGCCGACGCTGGTGTACGTCTCTGCCGTACGGCCGTCGCCGAGATCATAGTATGTGTAGAGCTGGTAATAGTATATATTGTTGGCGGGGTCTAGCGTGTTATCCGTATAACATGCCGTGTCCCCTGACGGATAGTATATCGTGGTTATGAGATTGGCCGGGCTCTTGAGCGATTCATTGCCGGTCGACCTGTATATCTCGAACCTCGTGATATTTGCCTTATGGGGGTCATCGGCATAGGTGCACTCGAGATATACCGAAGGCGTCTCGCCTCTCCAGACGACTTTCGGCGACCTGCCTTCAGGGCCGTTGCCGAAGAGGAAGTTCCAGTCGGCCGGCCTGAACCCTGGCAGTATGCCGTCCAGCGTAGGATATTCAAAATCATCCGGTATGAGATCGCTGTTGTCTATAAAGGCATCGAGATAGTCCCGGAGGTCCTTGGGATTGGTGAAAAACTCATAGAGGTCGACGTCTATATCTATCCCCGTACCGGCATCTTCGCCGAAAAATTCGGAAAGGGAGGGTATGGTAAAGAACGGGTTGGCCGCATGGTCAACGAGGTTATTCTTGACCCCTGCCATCTGATCCCGCACCATCTCCTCTACGTCCAGGATCTCTTCCTTTTCCTCTTCGGGGTCTTCCGGTTCATAGAACCTGAAGAGGTGGTTCGATCCGTCTGTCCTCGCCCTTATGGCCGCGGATGCCGCCATGTACGAATCGATCGCATTGACCAGGGCGGTCTTCGCGTCTCCGAGAAGCGCCGCCGTATCGATCCCTTCGTCGGTACGCAGCTTGAAGAGGCCCTCATTATCGTTAAGTATCGAAAGGACTATGTCGAATTCGCCGTCGCCCATAGTAAGCTGCCTGATATCGGCGTCGCCCATATCATACGCCGCGTTGATCTTGATGTTCGATCTCAGGAAATAGAGGCCCGATTCGAGCGCCTTTGCATCCCCGTAATCGAGCACAAGGTCTTCGGAGAGAGCGGGGCAATGGAGCGGAGTGACCGTATCGGAAAAAGCGCCTGTTACGACGGATAGATTGCCGAGGGCCGTATTTATCTCGGCGAGGATGCCTGTAGTACCGGTCTCCCCGCTCGCGATATACTGCCCCTCACCCAGGTCCGGATACGGGCGGCACATGCTTACCTCTATGGCGTCCGCGCATATCATATTGCCCGTCTCATTGCTGGAGAGCGTGATCGAATTCTCTGCGGACGACTCGAACTGGAATATGCCTATGCAATACCAGTGGTTATCGTTCCCTTCGTATTTCACGTCTACCGTATCATACCCGTTCACCGTATATTGGACCGTCCCGGCGTTTTCCCACTCGCCCTCCATATGCGGCATATATACGTATATGGCATACTCTTCCCCGGCGTCCGGGACGTTGAACATCCACGTCGCGCTTACGCCTTCGCCCGCGATGGCCCGGTGGTAATTACCCCTGTTCGCATGCTGGACCTCGCTCACCTCCTGCCACCCGTCGCCGGAAGTGTAAAAATCTGGCTCACTGGAGTCATCGGTGACCCTCCCTTCATAAACGAGCTTCAGGCCATCCGCGACGACATCGCCTGTCGATGAATCGCCGGACAATACCACGCTGTGGGACTCATCGAAGTTGAACCTGTATAAACCCAGACTGCGCCAACCGGCGCCCTGGCCGTAACTCTTCTGGTTCTTGTAGACCTCGGTGCTACCCAGGCCGTGATTCACCGTATAGTGCGCGCTCTCTGTGCCCCCCTCTGCAGGCGGTATCCATACAAATACCTCATATTCGCCTTCCACCGGCACGTTTATATACCACGTGGCTGTGTCAGTATTGGAGCCCGAAGCATGTACCCGGCAATTGGTATCATAGGTGTTGAGGGAGTCCGTCTCCGGTGAGAGGGTCCACGAGTCGTCGCACGAGAAGAGCTCGCTGTCATTATCGATGATGATATTCTCGATCTCGTACATATTGTAATTGAACTCGCCTTCGGCATCGAAAAATAGCGGCATATCGGCCTCGTCCAGGAGGTCGAGTTCCCGTAATTTTGCCTTAAGGGCTTCGTTACCGGAGATGACCGTCACCGCGTGCCAAAAGTTCTCGACCTGGCCCGTAGGGTTCGCGGCTAGCGCGGTTTCGAACGCGTTGTGCGCGCCTACGAAGTTCTTGTCGCTCAAAAGGAGCGTCTTCCCGTCATCTATGTCCGTGGCGGACGCGGTGCCTGCGGCGAAGACGACCGTTAAAGATACAAAGACCGATAATACCGATAAAGCAAGACCTTTCCTATTACGCATATCATCCCCCTCTTTAGCCGAATATCCTTGTAAGTGACCTCACGCGTTTATATCTATCGTTCCGGATATCGAAATTCCGTAACGCTACGTCCGAATCTACCATATCCGCCTTTACCGCCTTGCCGTCATATCTCAATACGCAATTGCCGTTGGCAAAGACCGTATTTTTCGCGTTGTCCAATACCAGGGTCCTGCATGAGAGCGTCCTGTGCTGGGTGGTGACCAGGCATATATCCCTGGAGAGCTCTATGCGCGACGTCATGGCGGATATCATGTCCCCTTTCTGGATGGGCGCACCCAGGATGGCGCGTTTCGCGCTCAGGTACGAAACCGGGGCGTTATTTTCATAAAAAGTTATAAGGACATCTTCCAGCCGGACGGCCTTTGACACGTCCGTAGAAAAGAGGGCTATCTTGCGGTTAACGGCCCTGATCCTCTTCCCCTCTATGGTATACCGTTTTTCGGTTCCGTTATCGGCATATTTCGTAAAGGTGAAATCTTCGAACGACGCCGAATGGCGGGGACTTGAAACGGGACTTTTTACAGGATTTGTTTTACTGAATGGAGAGGTTGCGTATGTTAACGCGCCGGTCAATACGGCTACCGCTATGATGGGAACTGTGATATTGGCCTTCATATGCATGAGCTGTGGTAATAGATGCGGAGTATATCATATTATCATATATGGCCCTTGTCAACTTTGAAATCAAGCTTTTGCCTCCCTAACCCGTCACTGTTTTATTACTATGGTGCCCAGTGACACACCCTCTTTTTCGGTGATCTCCCTGGCCCTCTTTTCGAGCTCTTCCTTTGTCCTCAGAAGGTTATCGAGTTGGAACTTCATATTCATGTAATCTTCGTTCACCTTTTCGAGCCGCTTAAGGAGGTCCTCCTTCTCGGCGCGCTCTTCTTCCAGTTTCCGCTTCAGGTTCTGGATCTCAAATTCCCGTTCGTCGGTCTTGATGAGCGCCCTGGCGAGCGCCTTCTTCGCCTCCTCCAGATTCTGGGCGAGGATACCTATCTTTTCGTCCTGGGCCTTTATATTCGTCTTCATCTCGATATTGGCCATCTCGAGCTCTTTAAGCGCGCTTTCGACCTCTGCCTTTGCCATGCTGACCTCATCGAACCTCTTCTGCAGCATGACCTTGCGGTCCCTTTCGTTCTCTTTAAGGACAAATAAGACGATCGTGGTGTAAAGCAGGATAACGCTCGTTACCGAAAGAAATATCACGAGCAGCTTAATGTCCCTGTTCATACATTTTCCTTTCTTTTAAAGATCACTCGAATGATATATCGATGACGAATCTCTTATCTTCCGGCCCCATAGATGCCGGGAAGGCCGGGAACGGTGCCGCGTTCTTTACCGAGTTTAAAGATACCCTGTCCAGGGCATGGTTCGACGACTTCACTACCTCGGGGCCCGAGACCATATCTCCGGCGGGAGAGAGCATGAAGGCGACCTTCACCGTGCCTTTCATAGAACGTTTCTTACGCTTGGCAGACCTCACATTCTCGACTATCTTCGTCTTCACAAAGTAGCTATACTCGTCTTCGGTCGAGACCAGGATGGAACCCTCGTTCCTCTGCCGCCTGGCCGCCTTATCCGCTTCGTCCTCTAGGACCTCTTTCCTCTGTTCAAAATATCCCGGCCTCAGGGCGACCTCATTGCGCCTGTCGAATGTAGGTTTCTCCGGCACGGTGAACCTCTTCTCGCCCACGGGAGGGCTCAGGGGCTGCTCCAGGTAATCGTTCCCGCCGCTTATGATATGAGGGGTTAAGAATACTACCAGCTCCTGCTTCACCACTTCTTTGACGGTCTTCTTGAACGCCTCTCCGATATAAGGGATATCCCCGAGTATCGGCACCTTGTCGACCTGGCTCGTGCGCTGGTCTTTTATGAGGCCGGCTATGATGATAGTCGTCCCGTCCTTGACCGTGACGCTCGTCTCCGCCTGCGTCGTCTCCACGATAGGCACCGTCGTAGACGGGCTGCCGTAAGTATAGCTGCTGGAGGTGGAGCTCACCTCCGGCTTTATCTTCATCGTCACGAAGTCGTCCTTATTGACCGTCGGGGTCACGTAGAGCTTTACCCCGACGTCTAGGAAGCTGAGCGAAGTTCCGGTAGTGGTAGTGGCCGTCCCCTGGGTGACGGTGTTGGTGGCATACGGCTGCGATGTCCCGACCAGTATCTTGGCCTCCTGGTTGTTCAGGGCGGTGATACGCGGGCTCGAGAGGAGGTTGGTGTCCCCCACCGTCTTCAGCGCCTGGACCATCATGGCGTAATCGCTGCCCGAATTGAGCGCGCCTACGAGGACCTGCGCCCCGGGCGTGAACGTATTCTGGGTGGCAAGCTCGAACGTGCTCTTTATGCTGACCTCTTTCGACAGCTTCTTCAGCACGCTCTCCCAGTCGACGCCCAGTTTGAATTTGTCGTCAAGGGTGATCTGGACGATCTTCGCCTCTATGAGGACCTGCGGGAGCTTATCGTCGAACGCCGTGATCATCGTCTCGAGCTCCGACATCTTCTTCTCGAGGTCCGTCACGGCGATCTTGTTGGTCCTCTCGTCTATCTGCATGGTGCCCACGCCTTTCGTCAGGCTCTCGGCGACCTTGGCCTTCAGGTCGGCCGCTTTCGCGTATTTAAGCTCGAATATCCTCGTGGCCGTAGGCATATCCACCTTGGCTATCATGTCGCTTATCTGGGAGACGGAGACGGGGCTGTCTATCACGACGAGCGTATTCGACCCTTCGTCGACCACCGCCTTGCCGATCTTCGTCTTCAGCTGGTTCGCGGCCTTCGCCACCTCGACCGCCTTGGCGTACTTGAGCTGGAATACCCTGACCTCTTTCTTGTCCGCGTAGCGTTCGCCGTACATCGCCTCGTAATCCTTCTGCGACATTACGTAGATGATATCGCCGCGCCTGTCGTACGCGAGGTCGTTCGCCACCAGTATGATATCGAAGGCGTCCATTATGCCGACGCTCTTTAAAAATATGGTCACGCGCCCCTTCACGTTGCTCCCGACGACGACGTTGAGGTCCCCTTTGGCCGACAGCATCTTTATGACCTCGACGACGTCCATCCCCTTAAGGTCAAGGGATATCTTGCCCGGGTCGCCCGACGGGGCCGCTGCATTATCCTGCGCGTCCGAGGTCGCAAAAAGGCCTATGGTGAAAGCGAAGATGACTAAAATGCTGACCGTCGATCGTATCTTTTTCATGGTCCGCTCCTCTATAGAAACAGCGTTACCCTTCTCCCGTCGTAGTTGACTACGACCTTGCCTTCGGATATCTCTTCAACCGTCACATTATTGAAAGATTCGCCCCTCTTCAGGTAATATGTCTTCTGGTCTTTCTTGTCCTCTATGATGGCCTGGGGGTCCGGCCCGGTGATTATCCCGACGAGCCCGAGCGCGCTTGATATATCATCGGAGGTGATGACCGCTTGCGCCTGGCCGGACTCGCCCTGCGCAGGGCCGAATATCTGCCTGCCGGATATGACACCGGAATACCGGGAATAATCTTTTGCCGCCGGCAGGAGGTCTTTGGGCGCATGGGAACGGGGCCTCGCGGAGGCCGTCTCTTCCCCTGCGGTGGAGCCCATATCCTCATACGGCCTTACGAATATAAGTTCTATGACGAAATAGACGGAGAGTACGGCCAGGACCACAGCCAGATAACGGTTGACGACCTTCAGGAACTCCGGCTCCAGCAGCTTCTGCCTGGTGAAGTTACGCCTGAAAAATTCGATGGCCGCCGGGCCGCCTTTAAAGAGCGCCCCGAACGCCGGCCTGACAGCCCTTTTACCGCCGTCCGTCTTTCCGGAAGGCCCGTCCGGGGACGCGTCCGGGGATGCAACGTCCGGTTTTTTATTCTTTCCTCTTATGAGATTGAGAAGACGCTCTTCCGGCGACATATTTTTATGCATCTAAACGGTATCCCTCTTTATGGCATCCTCGACCACCGCCTCATCAGCGACCGTCTTCCCGCTCATCACAAGTTCTTCCAGCGCGTTGTGGCATATTATAGATATCTTCCTGGGGTACCCCTGCGAATACTCGAACACCTTATCCGCGGCCCCGTCGGTAAATAGCTCTCTCGACGGCTCGAGGCCCGCCTCCTGAAGCCGGAAGCGTATGACCTCTTTCACCTCTTTCTGGTCAAGGGGGTTTATGATATATTTGAGGCCTATGCGGTCGTAAAAATTCCTTATCTTCTTTATGCGCGGGAGGAGTTCCATCTGCGAAACGATGACGAGCTGCAGGAGCTTATATTCGTTCGTCTCATAGTTGAGGAGCGTGCGCAGCATCTCCAGGAACGGCGTCGACAACTTCTGCCCCTCGTCTATCAGTAACACTACCGTCTTATTTTCGTCCACCCCCTTTTTAAAAAGATACTTCTCTATCTCTTCCCTGTAATCCAGGGTGGAACGGGAATCGGGCCTTATACCGAACATCCTCACAAGGCTGGAGAGGAACTGGAATTCGGACTTATAGGACGGGTCGAGGACTATGTGAAAGACATAACCGTCGTCCTGGGCAAAGCCCTGGAGCAGCGCGCGCGACATCGTCGTCTTCCCGGTCCCGACGTCGCCCAATATGAGGCTGAGGCCCCTCTTCAGCCGTATCATTATCTCGAGCCGTTGCAGCGCCGTCGTATGGGCGGCGGAACGGTAAAAGAAGGCGGGGTCCGGGCTTGTGGAGAAAGGTTCTTTTTTGAGTCCCAACGCTTCGTAGTAACTCACGGCCTTGCCTCCTCACCCATAAGGTCCGCGATCTTCCCCAGCGATATGCCCCTCTTCTTGAGCTCTATTATCTTCTTCAACCCGTCCAGTGTGGACTGGTCGAAATATCTGAAGTTCGTCTCCCGGCTCCTCCCTATCTCTTTTATGAGGCCGAGGTTCAGGTAATACTTTATGGTGAAGACGGAAAGGCCTGACAGGCGGGAAAGATCTTTTATGAGATAGATCTCTTTTTCAGGCATATGCTCTCTATGTAGATAGTTGACTTTTACTCTCTAAACAGAGAGTATACCATGATATTTCTATTTGTCAAGTGACGGCAATGAGTTAGGTGAATTGGCAGGAGCTATTCTATAAGGAGCTTACTTATCAGAAAAGTGCCGCGCAGGGACCCTTCCTGGGTAGACCTTGAACTTATGGTAAAATGTTTGACCCTCAATATCATATCCTTATCATTCTCTATATCGTATAAAAATCTCGAAAATTTTGTCAGGTCGGCTTCCGCGGTGACGTCTATGAGCACTTCTTTATGATCACCGAAATCCTTGGTCCCCATCGGCTTTATATTGACGATGGCGCATGAATCGTTGCGCGAGATATTTTCTATGTAGGTAAGCATATCGGCCAGCCCTTCTTCCCCGCCTTTCCGCGCCTTGGCGAACTTCGATATCCTGGCATAATCGGCCTCGATCGTCTTATACGAAGATATGAGCTTCGAGTCCTTCTTCAGCGCCGCCGACCTTGACATGGCCTCGGCGTTGAGCCGGCCCCATCGCTGGGTGACCGGTTCCACGATGAGGGCGTATATTGCAGCCGACGCCGCCAGGGCCACCGTGCCGAAAGCTATATAGCGTTCGCGTTTACTTAGATTTTTTAATACCATCGCCGGGACCTTTCGCCTTACCATCGGATAGGAGGCATAACAATTCGAAATCGGCGGATTCCCCCGCCACCGAGGCCCTCTTATTTGCGTACTTCACCTTGACCTTTTCAAAATATGGGGACAGTTCCAGGACGTTCACATAACTGAAGACGTCGGCCAGCGCGCCGGCGCTCCCCCGGATCGTGAGAGATTTTTTGCTTTCGAATTCGAGCATGCTGAACGATATCCCCTGCGGGGTCACTTTGACGAGTTCGCTCACGATGTCGATGGCTAGGGGGCTCTCCTCCATCCTCTCCCTTATGATCTTCATCTCCTTCACCATCTTAGCGGCACGCTCGACGCGGGGGGATATCTCTCTCGACTCCGATTCAATGCGGTATATGCAAAGCGTCTTGTCGTGCAATTTTTTGAACACCACTCCCACCGCGACCGCATTGATCATAAAGATTATCACGACCGTTACGGCGATGTTCTTTTTCGACACGGCGAGACGCTTCTCTTCCTGCACGGCGCCCGGAAGAAGGTTTATCCTGGTCCCGTCGGGAAAGAGCGCAAGCCCTATGAGCTCCGCGAACGACGTCTCCTCGTTATCTATGCCGATGCCCTCACCGAGCGGTATATTCTCCGACTGGCCTGTCAATTCGACGGGCACCTTCAATTCCCTCTCCAGCATCTCCCTGCATCCGGCGGCATTCGCCTGGACGCCGGTAAGAACTATCTTCGAAACGGTCCTGTCCGACTCCTTCCTGTAACTCGCCGCCGAAACCCTGACCTCCGAGACCACCTTATCACCGGTGAAGGCGGCCTTTTCGCCGTATACGATACCGCGCGTGAAGACGAGGCGTTCGTCTTCGACTATGTTGATGTCGATGTGATCTGTGTCTATATTGACTATGCAGACGCTCTCCCCGGCCTTCTTCCCTACGGAGGCCCTGAGGTACCACAACAGGAGCGCCTCCGAGCTGAGCACCACCGCCGGCACATCCGGCGAACCCGCCTTCGCCGCGATGCCGGTGAGACGGTCCACGACTTCGCGCCTGGTGACCGCCAGAAGCACGGAAGAATAGCCGTCCGCCGTCTTCTCCGCCACCCTGTATCCGGATACTATATCCTCATCGGCGTACGGCACGTGCTTGGCCGATTCTATCCTCATGATCTTGCGTATCTCCTCGTCGTCTATCGACGGTATCCTGAGGAGCCGTACCGTCACCAGGTGGCGCGGTATTATAAGGTAGATCCTGTTCGGGGTGATCGCCTGCGAAGCGAAAACTGACTTGATGGTCTCGACGATCGCGGCGTCGTCGTTTGAGGGCAGGTCCTCCTTTATAAAACGGATTATCCCGCGTCTCCCCTTCGAGACGCCGGAGACGACGATCTTGACCGCCTCCTCCCCGATCTCGAGCGCGACGATATCCTTATCAAGCTCAAAGATCTCCCGGGCGCTTTCTAATATTCGCGGTATGACTTTAATGGATGAGTCCCTCCGGCGGCGTTCTTCTGGACTACGGCCAGTATGAGCTTCTCTGCCTTCGAATTCTCGGCCCTGCCTGTCGACTCAATTCTAAAATACTCGGACTTTATTGTAAAGGAGTTTCTGATCGTCTCTTTGTCGGCTGCGGCGGTGCCGGTGAATATCGAGTCGTTCTGGATGTTACCATCGCTCCTGAATATGCCGTCGTCGCCGGTGCCGTATATACCGTCCGGGCCGGCCCTGAACCTCGTTATTATATCCGCCGTGCTTTCGGAAAGGCCCGAGGCGAGGAGGACACGCGGCGGCGCCGTATTGATATTAATCTTCCCCTCACCGAAGACCGTTATATATTCCTTTATATTATAGAATATTTCCGGCGTCATGCCCCTGACCATAAAAAGTTCTTCCGGAGCCAGGAAATTCCCGTTCTTACACCTGTACGGATGCTCGAGCGACTGGTAGTAGGCGTCTTCCGACTCACCCCGCGCCGTTATCGCATCGGTATCTCTCCAGTCTATCACATATGACGCGACCTCTTCATTCCCGGGCCCCAGGAGGCGCTCCAGGACCGCCGCCGGAGCGGTATTTATGTTGATGCGCCTTGCCTCATCCGACATGCCGGCATAATATTTCTTATCCGATGTGTACCCGACGCTGAACGTGCCGTCGCCGGCCCGGATGTCCGAAAAGAAGACGGACGGTCCTGCCTCAGGACCGTACTCATCGGATATCATTATGCCGCATTCGCGCATAGAATCATAATCCCTGCCGTCTGCGGATATGGCCTCGAGCGACCTGAACGATCCCGCGCGCGCCAGGTAGAGCGACTTCATCCTGTCGAGGTTGTATTTACTTAGCCGCGCCTCCAGCGACGTGCGGAACCCTATCCCCACCGCCATTATCGAAAGGATCGACAGTATCCAGAGCGACGCCACCAGTATCGTGCCTTTTCTGTCCGTCATGTTGCGCCGCCCAGCTCCCCCATCGGTATGAAGACGGTCTTCACGGAATCCCCGGCCGTTATCTTCACTCCGCGCGGGACCTTATTTGAGTCCTCCCATGCCGCTTTCCATTCATAGGGCTGGTCGGCCGAAGGGCCTTTGTAGCAGTAGGCGAACCCGAACTCTTCTTTCCGGATGCCGTTCAGCAATACGGTACGCCTGGCATAGAGCTCGTCAAACCCCTCCCCCCTCCCGGCAACGGCCCTCTCTATCGTCATCTCTTCGGGGTTGAGCGAGTAGGTGACCCTCGCGTACTCTTCATGAGGGAGCGCGCCCGCGCTTGCGACATCAACCATGGTCATAAAGGATACTCTGTCGGCGGAGGCGTCGAACTTCACGGCGCCGTCCGGATACGTATATATGAATGCCCGTTTCAGGTCTCTCGCTACCGTCTCGAAGAAGACCCGGTTCGCCTGACTCTCCTCTATAACCGGGTTTGCCCTCAGCCACACCCTGATCCCCGCCCTGAAAGTGGAATATATGCTCACCGCGATTATAGAGAATATCGTAACGGCTATTATGAGCTCTATGAACGTGAAGGCCTTCTTCCCGTTATTCTTCATTCGTCCTGTGTCTCCTGAACAGCGTTCAGATAGGTCGAGATGGAATAACTCCAACCGCGCGCGCCCTGCCTGGATACCTCCAGAGTGACCGCGTTCAGCATGGTCCCTTCGATGGGGACGGCGTCTATCTTCCATGAATAACCCTGACGTCCGGCAAATTCGCCCTCTATTGATGAGACGGCCAGGGCGCCCTTCTCGTCCAGCTCGAACGCCTTCTCCTCCAGAAGAAACCCGGCGATAGAGATATCGCGCGATCTCGTCAGGGCATGCTGGGCGGCGGAATAGGCGCGCGTCACGAATAGGAGCCCTCCCGTGATCACCACGATACTCACTATGACCTCCAGGAGCAGAAAACCTCTCTTATCTTTCATCACCTATCGCCTTGATCTCCGGCCCGGGTCCGAAACCCCTGACCTTTATCGAATATCCGTTGCCGCGGGCGTCCTTGATCCTGATCTCGGCCTCATCACAGCGGCCGTCGGGATAAAATACGACTTCGCCGTTACCCCCCTCTATGGAAAACCCCGGAGGCACCCTGTAGGCCCTTCCGAACTTCCCGTCCATCTTTCTATAGCCGGGCGGATCCGCGGCCGTGTCGAATTCCATCAGCTGATACTTCATATCCTTGAAGTCGAAGACCATCTTGAAATTTTTCCGTTCGAGGATAGCCTTCTCCTGGCCGTATTGCGATAATTTCGAGACATTGAAAGCGGTGTCTTTAAGGGCAAGGTCTGACGTGCTATGTTTGAGAATGGGGCTTGCGAGGCCTATCACTATAAGCACTATGACAATGACAAGCGCAAGTTCTATCAGGGTGAACCCGCCGGAGGCCTTAATTCGCCCGCTCCTCTTCCCAGTTCGTGATATCATCGCCTCCGCCTTCGACGCCGTCTTGTCCCAGCGAGTACAGGTCATAATCGTTGTGCGTGCCCGGATATTTGTAGACGTAAGGCCGGCCCCACGGGTCGACCGGCTTCTTCTTGAGGTACGGCCCTTTCCAGTTGGCTATCCCCTCTTTCTTCTGAAGAAGCGCGTCGAGGGTGTCGGGGTAACGGCCGCTGTCGACTTCATACAGGTCCAGGGCCGACCCGATATTCGCTTCTATGTCGGCCCTCGCGGCCGCCTCCCGGGCCTGTTCTGTCCTGCCGGCAAGCCGCGGCATCACCATCGCGACGAGTATGCCTATTATTATGACGACGAGCATCAGCTCGACCAGCGTGAAACCCCTCCTGTCATGTGCTGCCATGGTAACCTCCGTTTTTTACCGCATTAAGAAATTTATCTCGAATATCGGCAGTAGCATCGATATGACGATGAACCCCACCACGACTCCGAGCGTCAGGATCAGGAACGGCTCAAGGAGCGACATCATGATCTTTATCGCTTCGTCGGACTCCCTCTCGTATGTCTCCGCCACCTTCAATAACGAACGCTCGAGGTGACCGCCCTCTTCGCCGACCGCGACCATATTTATCACCACGGGCGGTATGACGGCGCTTCCCGAAAGACCCCTGGCCAGGCTCGACCCTTCCCTGACGGAGGCGTACGTCTTGGCGAACTCTCCCCTTATCAGCGCGTTCTCCATCGTTTCGGACACTATCTTGAGCGCCTCGAGTATCGGCACGCCGTTATTCAGGAGCGTGGCGAGCGTGCGCGCGAAACGCGCCAGCTCCACCTTTTTGATGAGAGGCCCCGCGACGGGAGATCCCAGCTTAAGGCGGTCTATGGCAAGCCGCCCGTCCGCCGTGGCATATATCTTTGCCGCCGTAACGGCGATGATCGCTATGATCGCTATGAGTATCCACCAGTAGTTCGTCAGGAACCCGCTTATACCCAGGAGTATGCGGGTAGGCAGCGGCAATACCTGGCCGAGATCGCTGAACATGGCCGTCATCTTCGGTATGACGAACGTCATCAGTATCACTATCGTGACGCAGCCGATCACCGACATCAGGATGGGGTAAGCGAGGGCCGTCCTTATCTTTGTCCTTATCTCGAGCTGCTTTTCGCTGAAATCGGACAGCCGCTTGAGTATATTCTCAAGCGCGCCTCCGGTCTCTCCCGAGCGGACCATGCTCACGTAGAGGTCCGAGAAGACGTCCGGGTGCCTGGCGAGCGCCGCCGACAGCGGGTTACCGCTTATGCAGAAATCTTTTATATCGAGGATGACCCTCTTGAGGCGTTTCGACTCCGTCTGGTTGCAGAGTATGTCCAGCGCCTTCACTATGCTGAGCCCCGATTCCAGGAGGTCGGAAAGCTGACGTGTAAAATCCGTGGTCTGCTTGAGCCCCACCCTGTTAAAAAAAGAGAACCCGCTCCCGGCAGAAGGGCCTATGGCCCCGCCTTCCTCTTCTATGGAGACGAGGTAATAGCCCATCTGGCTTATCTTCTGGATGGCGGCGTTCCTTGAGTCAGCGACGAGTACGCCTTTCGTCGTTTCGGTGGGACTTATCTTGGCTTCGTATAAAAATCTCGCCATATGGTATTATTCTTCAAGCTCTTCCTGCTGCGTAACACGTATGACCTCGCCCGGCGTGGTGATGCCCAGCATTATCTTCTCCCACCCGTCCTGGCGCAGGGTCCTCATGCCGCGGCTCAATGCCTTCTTCTTTATCTGGTCGGACGACGCCCTCTTAAGGACGAGTTCGCGTATCTCCTCGTCCATTGAGAGTATTTCATAGATGGCGGTCCTCCCCTTGTACCCGGTGTGCTTGCAGGCCTCGCACCCTTTCCCTTCGTATATCTTCACGTTCGAGAGGTCGAGATGCGAAACGCCGAGCTCCCGCAGTATCTCTTTTTCCGGCTTCACTTCGCGCTTGCATTTCGGGCATATGACGCGCACGAGCCGCTGGGCTATGAAGCACTCTACCGCGGAGGCCACCAGGAACGGCTCCACACCCATGTCCAGGAGCCGGGTGACGCCTCCGGCGGCGTCGTTGGTATGGACGGTCGAGAATACGAGGTGGCCGGTCAGGGCGACCCTTATGGTGATCTCGGCGGTCTCATAATCGCGCACCTCGCCGACCATCATGACGTCGGGATCGTGCCTCAGCATAGAGCGCAGGGCGTTCGCGAACGTGAGGTTTATGCGCGGCTGCACCTGTATCTGTATGATACCCTTCAACTGGTATTCGATCGGGTCCTCTATCGTGATGATCTTCTTCTCTTTGTCGTTGATCTTGCTCAGGCACGCGTAGAGCGTCGTCGTCTTCCCGCTCCCGGTGGGGCCCGTGACGAATATGATGCCGTGCGGTTTCTTTATCATCCGCTCGAGGATGACGAGGTCGCGCTTCAGCAGCCCGAGGTTCCCCAGACCGAAGAGGACGTTGGAAGAGAGGACCCTTATGACGACACTCTCGCCGAAAGGGGTCGGCAGTATCGAGACCCTGAGGTCCACCTCGTCGTCGCCTATCTTTATCTTTATCCTCCCGTCCTGCGGCAGGCGGCGCTCGGCGATATTGAGGTTGGCCATGATCTTGATCCTCGAGATGATGGCGGCCTGGAACCCCTTTATGGTCGGCGGCACCTTCGTATCGTACAGTATGCCGTCGATCCTGTACCTTACGCGCAGCTCGTCTTCGTAGGGTTCGATGTGAACATCGGTGGCCCTGTCACGGTAGGCCTCCAGCAGTATCTGGTTCACGAATTTTATGATGGAGGCGTCGTCGGCGGACTCTATGAGGTCCTGCGTCTCCTGGGACTGGACGCTTATGAACTTCTCCTGCCCTGCCTCGGGCGTTATCTTCTCTATCGTCTCGGCGCCGACGCCGTAGTACCGTTTTATGGCGTCCAGGATGTCGCGCTTGGAGGCGAGGACCGTCTTTATCTCTTTCTTCAGCAGGAGTCTTATGTCGTCTATGGTGTGTATATCGAGCGGGTTGGACATGGCGATGACTATGGTGTCGCCGTCGCGTCCTATCGGTATAAGTTCGTAATGGCAGGCGAATTTGGCCGGAATGTCGTTTATCACCAACGGGTCTATCGTGACGCTTTTGAGCGTCACGTACTCGACGTTGAGCTGCTCCGCAAGCGCGGTGTAAAATTTGTCTTCCGTGATGAAGCCGAGCTTTATGAGCGTCTCGCCGATGAGCCCCTTCGACTTGTCCTGTTCGGCGAGGGCCCTCTCCAGGGCGTCCATGGTGATGAGGCCTCTCTGCACGAGGAGCTGGCCTATGAGATCAAAATCGCTTGAGGGCATGGGTCACCTTATTAGACATAATTATTATATATGCATTTACTTAGGCGGGCAAGGACTATTTGAGCGCGGCGTGGATATGACTCATTCCAGGTCACGAAGTGACACATATGTAAAAGGGATAAGATACATAAGAGAAGGGAAAATCTTTTCCCTTCTCTTATGATAAAAATGATCGGCTATTTAGCTAGGCGATTCTAAAGGAAGGGGGTGACAGCGAGCGAACTCATTAGCTAACGCTTACCGGTGAGCGAGCGCCAAGAGGGGGAAACGCAGTTTCCCCCTATGGAAATTTTGCTGTCTATTATCTCCGGGCAAAATTTGGCGCGCCTGGGCAGAATCGAACTGCCATGACTAGCTCCGGAGGCTAGTGCCTTATCCGTTAGGCCACAGGCGCTAGAAAATTTGCTGTCTATTCCATCAGGCAAATTTTCACTCCGATGCCTGCAAGCAAATTCCGAAGGAATTTGCGCAGCGCTTAGGCATCGGAGAAAACAAACTTATAAATTCCATCAGGCAAATTTTCACTCCGATGCCTGCATGCGTTTAGGCATCGGAGAAACGATCCAAATATTCGTTTACAACAGAGACACTGTTCCCTTTTTTTACTTCTCTAAGTCCGCTCACTGTTTCGCGGTGAGACGCGGACCGCTCTGACCGGGCGCACGGGGCATTTGTTCTGGCATATGCCGCACCCCACGCAAAGGTACTCATCTATGACCGGCTTTGCTATAATCCTATCACCAATGGTCTCTTTTTGCAACTTTATGGCTTTATCCGGGACAGGGCAGTGCTCCTGGCAGACGATGCACTCCTTATCCTGGGCCCACGGTATGCATATGGAGCGGTCTATCTCGGCGACTCCGAGGCGCGTAGCGCGCTTACGGGACGGCGAGAGCTTCGGTATAGCGCCCGTCGGGCAGGTATGGCCGCATAGAGTGCACTGGTATTCGCAATATCCTATCTCGGGAACGAGCCGGGGCGTCCATAACCCGTTCAGCCCCGCCTCGAACATGACCGGCTGCAGCCCGTTCGTGATACATACCTTCATGCAGTTGCCGCACCGGATGCACCGGTCCAGGAACTCCTCTTCCTTCAGCGCGGCGGGAGGCCGTATCATACCCGTCCCGGCCTTCTTTCCTTTTCCTCCCGGCCCGGATACCAGAAGCAGGAACGGGGAGAAGGCAAGGAATAGGAACTTCCGCCTGGAGATGCCGCCCTTTACTGTATCCGGAATTCCTCCGGGCATCCGGGCCTTCCGTGAAGGATACCATGCGAATCTCGTCCCGTGCTGCGGGCATTCATAAACGCAGTCCATACACAGGATGCACTCGCCCGGGGAATAGGTCATGTCATCGCGTATCGCCCCCATCCGGCAGGAGCTTTTACATACGGCGCATTTGGAGCACTTTGTAACGACCCTCCGGAGAGGCGCGATGCGCGCGATGAAAGCATATAATGCACCGAGCGGACATACGCTCCTGCACCATAACCTCCTCTTGAACAGGGAAGCTGCGGTTATAAGCGCGAAGACGCAGAATATGACCCCGGCGTGGGCAAAATAGTAGACGTTGACGCCCAGGACCGATGCCCTGAGCGGCCGGTATATATCCTGCAACATATAGATGTGCGCGTATTTTATGAGCAGGATGAAGGCCCCGTTGACCGTCGACGTCACTGCGGGGATGAGATTGAGCGATACGAACCTCGCCGCTATGACTATGGGGTCGGCGGCCCAGGCCAGCTGCCTCCCGGACAGCGCCGCTATAACGATAGCGCCGAGGATGTAAAATTTAAATACCCTTCTTCGCCTGTTCGCCGCGTCGTCTTCCGGCGTTACCCTCTTCCTGATATCGCCGACGGCATCTATGGCACTGCCCAGCGGGCATACCCATCCGCAGAAGAACCTGCCGAAGAGCGCCGAGAAGACGAGCATCGATACGGATAATAAGAACCCGGGCAGGATGACCCGTTCGCTGAGAGACGTGCAAAGCGTCACTAGAGGATCTATCCTGAAGATCGCCGCCGGCGGCAAGATGCCGGTAAGGGGATATGTGGTCGACCAGAGTATGTAGACGAATAGTATGAAGAAAAATGTCTGGGAGACCTTACGCGCGCGCACCGATCTTTTTGCCATCAGACCTCGATATCCGCGCGGCTGGCCTTGCCGACGTCGGCATTGCCGAAATTGCGCTCCACGGCGACTTTTATGTTCGGCACCGATAACGGGTCGACACCGGCAAAGTCCGCCGCGAATAGATCGGCAAGCGTCGGGTCGGTTGCCGCTATGAGCGTCTTCCTCAGTTCCACGTCATCGAGGTTGCCGCCGGTCGGGCCGTTCCGCACGAGGACCCTGTAGGCATCTATGACGGTGAGGTCGGGATTGATAAAATCGGTCAGGTCCACGAGCTTCCTGCCGATATCCCGGTGTATGATGCCCCTGTTGCCGCCGCAGACGCCCATGAGGTTCTTCATCGACAGCGTCAGGCGCGACAGGCCGTGGTGTTTCAGGATCGGCACGTTGATGAACGTATCGCACTCTATCGCGTCGCGCAGCACAGGCCAGTCCTCGAGAGGGCTTTCGTAATCGAAGCGGGCGTTCACCGTATCCCAATCGTCCGGGAAGTAGACATTTGCCCCTCTGGCCCTGGCCGCCTCCTCTATGCCGCTATTAGCATAGCATCGGCGCATGTCGTTGCATGTCACATCGAATATATTCACCCTCTTCGCCCCGGCCTTGAACGCGAGATCTATGAGGGCCGCCACCACCTGCGGGTTGGTATTACCCGCCTGCTCAGGCGTCCGGTCCCACCCTATGTTCGGCTTTATGACGACCGTGCTGCCCCTCGCCACGAACTTCCCCATGCCGCCCATCTTATCTATCGCCTTCACCGTGATGAGGTAAGGGTCCGCGCCCTTCGCGACTACGAGGTCGTAGTCGCCCTTCACCCCTCTCTTAGGCCGGCCGTTAAAACCGTTCCTCACCGCGGGTGAGGCCGAAGCGTCCCCCGGGAGGCCTCCGGAGAACGGGAGGAGTGCCAGGTACGCAAGGCATGCCTTTATGAATGCGCGGCGGGATATCTTCTTATCCGATGACGGTCTTTTTTCCATCCGGTGTATATCTCTCTATCCAGTTCGTGGTAGTCGGTTTCAACCTCTATATTCTCGAAGATCTTCACCTCTGCCCTTCCGGAGAGGCCGGCGACATCGTGCCAGACCCCTTTCTTGACGACGAACGGTCTATCCAGCAGAAAAAGTTTTGCTTTATCCGGATATTTATCGGGGGCGAGCGCTATGACGACCCTTCCCTTTACGGGTTCAAAGGTCTCTAAACTGTCTCTGTGCCTCTCCAGCCGCGTTATCCTCTTCTCGCGTACGATGAGGTACCCTATCCTCCACCCGGAGGACCTCTCTTTCAGGAGTATACCGAACGAATTGCCGCGGCCTCTGTCATCCACGCACGAGGCATCTATGATAAGACCGTAGGCCCGGGACGCGGCGCGGGTAAGGGGCCGCACCTCTATGGCCTTACTCGTTTGCCGACGATTCATAATCGATACAGGCCTTGTTCCTGCCCGTCCTCTTGGCCTTATAGAGAGCCCTGTCCGCCTTCTGGAGGATGGCCGCGCTCGTGAGATTGTCTCTCCTGTTATAAAAGAACGCGCCGCCTATACTGATCGTGACCCTGAAAGAATCGGGAAGGAATTCGGCGCGGTAGTCCTCGACGTTCTTCCGTATCCTTTCGGCGACGCCCTTCAATTCATCGATGAAATTCCGGAGGTTCTCCTTCGACCTCACCCTCCCCGCCTTCGCGACATACGGTATTATAACGGCGAATTCCTCTCCCCCGTACCTCGCGAGTATGTCTGTGGCGCGCGTGCTGAACTTTATTATCTTGGAGACGCCTTCGAGCACCCTGTCGCCGGCAAGATGGCCGAACTGGTCGTTCAGTTTTTTGAAATAGTCGATGTCGAGTATGAGAAGCGCCACCGGCGTGTGGTATATCCTGAACTTCTCGATCTCTATATTGAGCTCCTTAAGAAAATATTCGTGGGTGTGGAGGCCCGTAAGCCCGTCGTTCGATGCCTTCATCTCGGCGATGTCGCGCGCGAGTTTCATCTTGGCGGAATAACTGTGGTAGATGAGTATCACGGCGAGGGCGGCTATTATAAGGATGAACATGAAACGGAGGGAATAACTTATCGCGCTGTACTTCTTCAGCCCCTCCCTGAGTTCCGCCTCCCCCGTCTCTTTTATCATCACCATGAGATACCCGTCGACCCTGCCGTTATCTACGGTCACGGGATAGACATATTCGCTGGAAAGGGCATCCTTGGTCACGGCGGTGACGCCTATCTTGCTTATCTGTTTCATCGAGCCGTCGCCGTCCCTGAAGACGAACATGAGGTCGAAGAGGGACGTCCTGCCGTACTTCCCTATATAGTCGGTGATATCGTTTATGGGGGAGGACTTGTTCTCGCGCGTGAAATATTTGCTCAGGGAATTCGCCAGGGATGCCTTATATTCCTTCATCCTCTCCTGGGGATCGAGTATGAAATACTTGCGGAGTATGTTCTCCTGCTGCAGGATGAGGAAACTGACGCCGGAGATGCAGACGGCCATGACCAGCAATATGATGAAAAGGAAGCTTCTCTTCTTCATAGCATTTACGCGGACTCCACCTTGAGAAAATATCCCTTCAGGTACTCCGTCTCCGGTATGGCGCGCACTATCGGGTGGTCTTCGGCCTGGTGACACCGCTTCAGGATCGTGATGCGCTTCGCGGAGGCCCGTCCGGCTTCTTTAAGGATCCCGGAAAAGAGCTCGTTCGATATGTGATGCGAACAGGAAAAGGTCGCCAGTATGCCGCCCTCCGCGAGGGTCTTCATGCCCATGCCGTTGATCTCTCTGTATCCTTTGGACGCGCTCGCAACGTCCTTCCTTGAACGCGCGAAGGAGGGCGGGTCGAGTATTATTATATCAAATTTTTCGCCCGAGTTATAAGCTTTTCTGAGGAACTCGAAAGCGTCGGCCCTGACAAAATTGGTCTTCCCAAAAACGCCGTTAAGGGCGGCGTTCTTCCCCGCGGAGGCGAGCCATCCGTCTTTTATATCAACGCCTGTGACGGCCGATGCGCCGGCCAGCGCGGCCGATACCGAGAATCCTCCGGTGTAACAGAAAAGGTCTAGGACCTTCTTCTTCCCGGCGATATTCCCGAGCGCCATCCTTGACCTGCGCTGGTCGAGATAAAAACCGGTCTTGTGGCCGTTCTCTATATCGACCAGGAATTCCGCCTTTCCCTCGCGTATCTTTATCCCGGAAGGTCCCTTTTTGCCTATCCACTGCTTTACGGGCTTCAGCCCTTCGACGGCCCTGTACGCGGAATCGCTCTTCTCGTATATATATTCAGGCCCTATGACCCCGCGTATGCTCTTTACGATCTCAGCCCTGCGCGTCTCCATCCCCAGCGTAAGTATCTGGAATACGACCGTGCCCGAATAGAGGTCCGCGATGAGGCCGGGGAGGCCGTCCGCTTCGCTGAAGACAACCCTGACGGCGTCGGTCTTTTCGAGAAGGGCTTTACGTTTATCGAAAGCCCGCCGGACCCTGATGCCGAAGAGGTCCTTGTTTACCGGTCCGTCGCGGAACGCCAGAAGCCTTACGGATATATCCGACCTGGGGTTGTAATAACCGCGGCCGACGAGGCCGCCCTTCGGATCGATGACGGAGACGATATCGCCCGGGAGGACGGAAGGGGAGGGCTCCAGAAGCTGTCTGTTATATATCCAGGGGTGCCCTTCTTTTATGATCCCCTTTTTGCCTTTTCTTAATCGTATTACTTTGTCTTTCATTGAGCTATATTTCTATATTAATCCGCAAAGCGCGAGGGCGCATATCGTCTTTGCGTCGACGATACTCCCATTCCTGAAGAGGCGCTTAAACTCCCGCCTCGTCAATATGCGGTTCTCGATGACCTCGTCCTTTTCCATGACGCGGTCCCTCTTCTTAAGACGCGAGGCCTTATATATGAATATCTTCTCGGTGGAGTAGCCCGGGACGGGATATATCCTGCCGACCGCTTCCAGCCGCCCGGCGGCATAGCCGGTCTCTTCTATGATCTCGCGGCGGGCGCACCCGAGCGGGGACTCTTTATGGCCGAGCGTCCCGGCCGGGAACTCGTATATGTATGACCCTATGACCGGGCGGAGCTGGCGCAGCATGATGACCCTGTCTTTGCCGAGGAAAGGGACGATGAGGCTGGCCCCGGGATGTTTTATCATCTCGAACGTGGCCAGAAATCCGTTCGGCAGGCGTTCCTTCTTCACGAAGACGTTCAACAGCTTCCCTCTGTAAATAGAACGCATATTACGGGCCGCCTTTTAGAAGGTGTTCAAAAATATGGTGGCGTTATTCTTAAGGACTTCCAGAAAACCTTTGTCGGGAGCGCGGAAAGAGAGGCGGACGCCGGAATCGCTCCTTACGGTTATAGTGCCGGCGGATAAATTCGTGACGAGCGGCGCGTGGTTTGCCAGGACCCCGATATAGCCTGACTCCGAGGGGACTACGAGCGAAACCGTCTTCCCCTCATATATCATCTTATCCGGTGTCATGATGCTGAGATCGAATGCCTTTACCATAGTCATGCCTTCGAATTTATCTTCTTGAGCTGTTCGGCCTTTTCGATCGCCTCTTCGATGGGCCCGACCATATAGAACGCCTGCTCCGGCAGGTCGTCCAGTTTACCCTCTACGATCATCCTGAAACCCTTTATGGTATCGCTCAACTTTACGTATTTTCCTTTGATGCCGGTGAACGCCTCGGCGACGAAGAACGGCTGTGAGAGGAACCTCTGGATCTTCCGGGCGCGCGCCACGACCAATTTATCCTCATCCGACAATTCGTCTATGCCCAGTATCGATATTATGTCGCGCAGGTCCTTGTAGCGCTGCAGGACCTTCTGTACGGCTATCGCGGTGTTATAATGCTCTTCTCCCAGTATCCGGGGGTCCATTATGCGCGAGGTCGAGTCGAGCGGGTCTACGGCAGGATATATGCCGAGCTCGGATATCTGCCGCGAGAGCACCATCTTGGCATCCAGGTGAGAGAATGTGGTCGCCGGGGCCGGGTCCGTAAGGTCGTCGGCAGGCACGTATACTGCCTGGACCGACGTGATCGAGCCGCGCCTTGTCGACACTATCCTCTCCTGGAGTTGGGCCATCTCAGTGGCCAGGCTCGGCTGGTAACCGACGGCCGAAGGCATCCTTCCCAAGAGCGTAGAGACCTCGGCGCCTGCCTGTACGAACCTGTAGATATTATCTATGAAGAGAAGGACGTCCATACCCTTTTCGTCCCGGAAATATTCGGCCATGGCAAGCGCCGATAACCCGACGCGGAACCGGGCGCCCGGCGGTTCGCTCATCTCCCCGAAGACGAGGGCCGTCTTCTTGACCACGCCGGATTTATTCAGTTCGAGCCACAGCTCATTACCTTCCCTGGTCCGCTCGCCTACGCCTCCGAAGACCGATACGCCGCCGTGTTCGGCCGCGATCGTCCGGATCAGCTCCATGACTATGACGGTCTTGCCCACCCCCGCCCCTCCGAAGAGGCCGATCTTACCGCCCTTTGGATAAGGGGCAAGAAGGTCTATGACCTTGAGCCCGGTCTCGAGCATGGACGAGAGCGGCATCTGTTCTTCGAATGAAGGCGGCTCCCTGTGTATGGGAGAACGTCTGCCCGGGTCGAGCAGTTGTCCCTGCCCGTCGACCGGCTCGCCAAGGAGATTGAATATCCTGCCCAGCGTCTGTTCGCCTACCGGCACGGTAATGGCCGCACCCGTGCCCCTGGCCTTCATGCCGCGGGCAAGGCCGTCGGTAGGCCCGAGGGCGACGCAGCGCGCCGTATTGTTGCCTGTCAGCTGTTCCACCTCAAGCGTCAGGTCTATCTTCCTGCCGCTGTCCTCTATCTTCACCGCATCCAGGATCTTGGGGACCTCCCCCTCCGGGAAGACGATGTCGACTATGGGACCTATGACCTGTATCACTTCGCCGTATGCCATGTTCATCCCTTCAACGCCTCAGCTGATGAGGCGATCTCGATCACTTCCTTTGTGATGGTGGCCTGCCGCACTTTATTCCGCAGGAGGGTCAGGCCGTCTATCATCTCTTCGGCGTTATCCGTCGCCGTCTTCATCGCGACCATGCGGGCCGAATGCTCGGAAGTGAAAGCGTTCAAAAGCACCAGCCTCATCTTCTCCGCCAGATAATGCGGGACAAGCTCATCCATGACCCTTGCGATGTCCGGCTCCACGATATAGTTCACGGCCCCTGCCTTTTTGCTCTCCACGGGCAGATATTTTTCCACGACCGGCCTGTGGCGCAGGGTGCTGTCAAAATGCATATATGCCACATACACCTCATCCGCATTACCGTCCGAGAATGAACCGGTCAGGTATGAGGCGATCTTTTCCGGTATCTCGGCCGAGCAGCGGCCGTGCGGTTCGGGACATCCTCCCAATAACGGGATGCCGTATTGCCTGAAATGTTTGCCGCCTTCCCTGCCTATGGGCGCTATCTTTACCTTGCCGGGATGGAACCTCTTTACGAAATCATCGGCCGCGCGTATGACGGCATAATTATAAGTGCTGCAGAGCCCGGCATCGGACGTTATGACCGAGAGGGCTATCGTCCTGACCTCTTCCCTCTTCTTAAGCAAAGGATGGGACGGTATCTCGACGCTTGCCGCCAGGCGGTCCATGAGCGATTCCAGTTTGACGACGTAAGGCCTCGATGCGTACAGGGCGGCTTTGACGCGGCCCAGCTTCACGGCGGAGACCATCTCCATAGCCCGCGTTATTTTCTGCGTATTCCCGACGCTGCGGATCCTCAGCTTTATGTTCCTGAGCGACTCCGTCATATCTTATACCTGTCCCTGAAATCCTTTTTGAACTCCGTGATGGCCCAATCGAGCCGGTCCGTCGTCTCCGGGCTCAACTCCTGCTCCGCATTGATGCGTATCTCTATGTCGGGGTGCAGTCTGCCCATGTATGAATAGAACTCGCTCTCGAATTTTTTTATCACCCCCACCGGCAGGTCATCCAGGTAGCCGTTGGTCCCGGCATATATGATCATTACCTGCTTTGCTATGGGCAGGGGCTCATACTGGTCCTGTTTCAGTATCTCGACCATACGCGCGCCGCGCGTCAATTGCGCCTGAGTGGTCTTGTCGAGCTCCGAACCGAATTGGGTGAACGCCAAAAGCTCCCTGTACTGCGCAAGGTCCAGCCGCAGCCGCCCGGCGACCTGTTTCATCGCCTTCGTCTGGGCGTTTCCGCCCACGCGCGAAACCGACAACCCCACGTTTATCGCGGGCCTTACGCCCGAATAGAACAGGTCGCTTTCAAGATATATCTGGCCGTCGGTGATGGAGATGACGTTGGTCGGGATGTAGCTTGTGATATCTCCTGCCTGCGTCTCGATGATAGGGATGGCCGTGAGCGAACCTCCGCCCAGCCCGTCGGTGAGTTTCGCAGCGCGCTCGAGAAGACGCGCATGTATATAAAAGACGTCTCCCGGGTATGCCTCCCTGCCCGGCGGCCTCCTCAGGAGAAGGGACAGCTGCCGGTAGCTCTGCGCGTGCTTCGACAGGTCATCGTAGATCACAAGGGCATGCCTTCCGGAATACAGGAACTCTTCTCCGATAGCGCACCCGGCATAAGGCGCCAGGTACTGGAGCGACGCCGAATCGCGCGATGAGGCGCTCACTATGGTCGTGTACTCTATAGCCCCGTATTTCCTGAGCGTCTCTGATACGGCCACGATATTCGACATCTTCTGCCCTATGGCGACGTAGATGCAATATACGCCCTTCCCCTTCTGGTTTATTATGGTATCTATGGCGATGGCGGTCTTGCCGGTCTGGCGGTCCGCTATCACCAGTTCGCGCTGGCCGCGGCCGATAGGTATCATAGAGTCGACCGCCTTTATGCCCGTCTGGAGCGGCTCCTTGACCGGCTGCCGCTCTATAACGTTCGGCGCCCTCCTCTCCATGGGGCGGTACCCGTGTGTGGCTATGGGGCCCTTCCCGTCGATCGGTTTCCCGAGAGGGTTGATGACCCTCCCCAGTAGCGCTTCACCGACCGGTATCTCCGCTATCTTATCCGTCCTCTTTACTATATCACCTTCCTTGATATCCTTCTCTTCGCCGAATATGACTATTCCTACGTTCTCTTCCTCCAGGTTGAAGACCATGCCTATGGTGCCGTTCGCGAACTGGACCAGCTCTCCGGCCATTACATCATCCAGCCCGTAGACCAGGGCTATTCCGTCCCCCACCTGGAGGACCGTCCCTATGGACTCCACCCTCAGCCTGGACTTATACTTCTCCAACTCTTTCTTTATGATCGACGTGACCTCTTCCGGTCTCAGTGCCATATCATCCCGCCTTAATTGTCATAAGCTTATCTCTCATATCCTCCAGGCGTCTCCTTACCGAGCCGTCTATGACCGTGTTACCGATGGTCGCGCTGACCCCTCCGAGCAAAGCAGGATCTATATCGATATAGAGGTGCAGTTTCTTATGGACCTTCTTTTCGAGCGCTTCTTTTATGGAGCGCATCGCTTCCGTATCCAGCGGGTAACTCACTTTCAACACCGCATCCACCTCTTCCCCGTGAGAGTACTTGGCCCTGGCATACTCGACCATGGAATCGAATTCGCCGAAACGCTCTTTCTTCAAAAGCAATTCCAGGAAGTGGCGGATCTCTGCGGAAAACCCTTCCCCCAGCACCTTTTCTACGGCGGCGCACTTTTCGGCCCGGGTGATGGCAGGGCTCTCCAGGAACTCCCTGAAATCCGGGTTGTCCCGGAAGATATCCCTTACGCCCCTGAGCTCTCCCAGCCCCTTCTCGAAGCCTATCGTCACGGCCGCATACTCCAGGAACGCCTCGGCATACCTCTTTACTGTAGTCATTGCGTCTTCTCGACCTTCCTTAAAAAATCCTCGATCAGCCTCTTGTCCTCTTTCTCGGTCAATTTCTCTTCCACTACCTTCTCGGCAACCTTTATAGCTATGTCGACTATATCCTCTTTCAGCGTCTCCCGGGCCTTCTGGAGCTCGGTCTTTATCGTCTCGCGCGATTCGTCAACGGACTTCCGGGCGCCATGCTCCGCATCCTTTATTATCTCTGCCGCTATCCTCTTGCCTTCGACGATCGCTTCCTGTATCTTCATCCGGGCCGCAGCTTCGATATCGCCCATCTTCTCTTTATATTCCGTCTCTATCCTGCCGAGTTCCTCCTTCGCCGCATCTATTATCTTCAGATCATCGGCGATCCTGCTCTTCCTGTCGTCCAGTATCCTCAGGAACCTCTTCCATAAGAACACTCTCAGGAGCAGCATGAGCAGGAGGAAGCTGACTAGTTGAGCGACCAGCTCGGGAAAGCTTAAAAGTTCAAGAAGCCCCATATGCACACTTTCGGTTATCGCGCTTCGGACCGATATTTATATCTTACCTGCAAGCCCGAATACGAAGACGAGCGCGTAGATCGTAAGCGCCTCTATGAAGGCGCACCCGGTCGCCATATTTATCAGTATCTTCGTCGACGCCTCCGGCTGCCTGCCGGTAGCGTCCATTGCCGCGGCAACGGCCTTGCCCAGCGCTATCGCGGAACCGAACCCCACTATGCCCAATCCCAGCGGAAGGCCGATCGCGAGAATCGCTTTATAATCCATACACTACCTCCTTTTTTGTTTATGCCTCTTCGTGTGTCAGGACAAGCGTAAAATATATGGTCGTCAGGAGGCAGAAGACGACTGCCTGCACGACCGACGCCAGTATGACCAGAAGCGTATTGAAGAACAGGAGCGGTATGCCCTTTATGCCGAATCCGGCCAGGACGGCGAGGAGCATATCGTCCCCCCAGACATTGCTCCTGAGACGGAGCGATAAGCTTATGGGCCTGACAAGCTCGGACACGACATGGAGTATGAGCATCATCAGGGGTATGAATACAGAGAAAGCGATTATCCCCCTAGGCCTTCCCAGGAGGTGATCTGCATATCCTATGAGTCCCAGCTCCTTCACCGCGGCATACTGGACGTACGCAAAGACGCATAGCGCAAGCGCGAGCGTCGTCGACCAGCTCGACGTCGATGACTTCATGAACGGGATGATGCCTGAAAGGTTCATGCAGATGATATATATGAAGAGCGTCCCGATGAACGGCGTATATTGCCTTCCCTTCGGGCCTATGATGCCGCAGACGAAGTCATCTACACCGCCGACGAACAGCTCGAGGGCGTTCTGGAGCCGCCCCGGGAGCGGGGATATCCTGCGGGACGCGGCATACGCTGTCAGCGCGATGACGGAGATGACTATGACCGAGAATATGAGGTTCTCCCACCTTATGAGGTACCCCGACCATGGGGTGCCCTTCAGGCACTCTGCCGCAAGCGTCACTATGTTAGGAAGTTCCCTCTCTCCCATCGTACCCTTAACCTATTTTTGCCCCTCCGCGCGGAGGGCCATCTTAACTATGCGTATCGTCTCCCGGACGCTTGCCGCAAAACCGACCGTTATACAGATAACGGATAGATAAGGGGCGGCGCCGGCCTTCTTCTCCAGGTAGCCGCCCAGGACGTATCCGGCCAGGGGGCCCGCCGCGAGCACGAACGGTATGAACGAGAGGAGCCCGCCGATCTTGACCCACCTGTAAAGGTCCTTCTTTGATTTATCGCCTTCGTCCATTCGGAGATCTTCCGTCTTCAATTATACTTCTTAAAGCGAAAAAACACAAATAAAATGGGGACAGATACCCTGGAAGTATCTGTCCCCGGTGATGAGTAACGGTATTTACGCCTTCTCGACGAGAGAGGGCGCCGGCCTCTTGCTCTGCCAGATCGCCCATATCAGGAGCGCGCTCAGGCAGGAGATGGTCACCCATGCCCCGAAGCCGAGCTTATTATACTGGACGACGATCGGGGCGATTATGACGGAGACGAGGTTTACGACCTTTATCATCGGGTTGAGCGCAGGACCCGCCGTATCTTTGAGCGGATCGCCCACCGTATCGCCTACGACGCCCGCCTTATGACGCTCCGAACCTTTGCCTGTATTGAGCACCGTATCCGATATTTCGTCTTCTATCGTCTTTTTACAATTGTCCCATGCCCCGCCCGCATTGGACATGAAGACGGCGAGGAGCTGCCCCGACAGTATTATGCCGGCAAGAAAACCGCCGAGCGCTTCGACCTGAAGGACGAGTCCGACCAGTATGGGCGTAACGACGCTCAATATGGCCAGGCTTATAAGTTCTTTCTGCGCGGCGGTAGTGGATATCGCCACCGCCTGCTTGTAATCCGGTTTGATCTTATTCTCCAATACGCCCAGGCGGAATTGCCTGCGCACTTCCTGGACTATCAATGACGCGGCACGGCTAACCGCCTGTATGGCGAATGAAGAGAAGAGCCACGGCAGGGCGCCTCCTATCAGCATGCCCACGAATACCTGGGGGATGGATACGCGTATGCCGAGCGAAGTGAGCTGGTCCGCTACGGCCACCCCCATAGCGGCCTGGACCTTGCTCACGTCGACCATATATGACCCGAATAACGAGACGGCCGCTATTACGGCCGATCCTATGGCAACTCCTTTTGTTATGGCCTTCGTGGTGTTGCCCACGGCATCGAGGTCCGCCATGATCTGCTTGGCATCTTTTATATCTTTACCGCTCTGGCCGTGCCATGCCATCTCGCCGATGCCGTTAGCGTTATCGGCGATCGGGCCGAATGAATCCATCGCGACGTTGTTGCCGGTCAGCGTAAGCATCCCTATGCCGGTCATCGCGACACCGTATAGTATATAAGCGATCCTGTCGGGGCCGACAACACCCGGTATAGTCCCGAATATCATTATGGAGCCGAATATGGTGGCTGCGATCACGAGCACCGACCATACCGATGACTCGTACCCGACAGCTATACCGGACAGTATCGTGGTGGCAGGTCCCGTATTCGTGGCCTTACGTATCTCCTGTACGGGACGGCCATGGGTCGAGGTGAAATATTCCGTCAGGCGGTCGATCGCTATGGCCAGGGCCACACCTATGGTGGTCGCAAGGAACGGCCTCCACCACCCGCCCGGTATATTATTCATATAGAAGAATGCCAGTACGCCGAAGAGCGCTATGGAGATACACGCGGATGTGAGGAATCCCTTGAATATCGCCTTCATGGCATCGCCGCTCTTCTCCCTGCCGGCATCGCCCTTCACGGCATACGTCCCTATGATGGAACAGATGACGCCTATGCCTCGCACCAATAAAGGATATATTATCCATTCGAGACGGTGAGTGATGTGATACAGCGCAAGGCCGAGGATAAGCCCGGCGACGATCGTGACCTCATACGATTCGAATATATCGGCCGCCATACCGGCACAGTCGCCGACATTGTCACCGACAAGGTCCGCCACTACGGCCGGGTTACGGGGGTCGTCTTCGGGGATGCCTGCCTCTACCTTGCCGACCAGGTCGGCGCCGACGTCAGCGGCCTTAGTGTATATGCCTCCTCCGACCCTCATGAAGAGCGCAAGTAGCGTGCCGCCGAAGCCGAACCCCAGGAGGGCATCCGGTGCGGCTATGCCGAAGATTATGAATATGATGGTGCCTCCGAAGAGGCCCAGGCCGTCCGTCAACATGCCTGTGATCGTGCCGGCGCGATAGGCTATCCTCAGCGCGCTGCTGAAAGATGTCCTTGCCGCGGAGGCGACCCTCACATTAGCCTGTACCGCCATGCGCATGCCGAGCTGACCGACCATAAGAGAGAACATGGCGCCCATGACGAATGCCAGCGCCCTGCCGATACCTATGAGGAGGCGGACCGCCGATTCCGACTGCCCGGCGAACCGCTCAAGCGCCTCCTGTGAAGGCGGGACTATATATACGGAGAAGAAGAGGGCGAATGTCAGGAGCCCTATGAGCGGCAATATGCTGAAGAGCTGTTTACGGAGGTAGGCGTCGGCCCCCTCGCGGATCGCGTTCCATACCTCCAGCATCTTCGGTGTCCCTTTATCTTCACGCAATATCTGCCGGCGGAGAAAGAGCGCGTACAATAACCCCAGGAGAGACACTCCCAGGACGCTCCAGATCGCGACAACCTCAAACGCAGTCAGCCCTTGCAACATCACATCCTCCTTTTTAATTTATTATGCCTTAAAAAAAATGTCTTCTAGTCTACCTGCTAGAAGACCACGTCGTCTTATATGTGCCTATATGTTACTACATCTTTCTCATTTAGTCAATTTCATAATTCGGGAAAGGGGGCCTCCGGATATGTGCGGGACATTCCCTACTTCTCTTTAAATGATACCGTAACGGTGAAGGACATCTGCGGGAACGGAAGCCCTTCGGGGAAGGGCGGGAACGGCGATGCCTGTTTTATGCTTAAGGATGCTATCTCGGCCAGCCGGGCGTCTCCCGTAGACGCGGCCTTGTCCGTGTCGAACCCTATCAGGGTCCCGTCCGACTTCAGGATGAAGTTAAGGATGACATCCCCCTCCTTATACCACCGGCGGTACCTGTACTTGAGCTCCTCTTTGATCTTCTCCCGTATGAGCTGGTAATAATCTATATATCCCTTGCCGTATACCGGCTCGTTGACCGGCGGGGTTGCCTTGATATCGATGACCTTCCCGCTTTGGGCATCCCGCTCTTCCTGCTCGTACGTGATCTGGTAATATCTGAAATCGTTGCTTAAAGCGAACTGCCCCTGAGCGCTCTTCGCCTCCCGGGCACGGCAATCCCCGGGCAATGCGCAGCTGAGGAGCGCGCATACAAAGATCGCGATAACGGCCGCGGAGATCTTCATATCTTCAGTTTACCATATAATCTTGCTGGTGAAAAATGATGGACAAAAAGATGGCCCGCCTTCCTGTAATTAGCGATTCGGAGATGTTAGCGTTCGGCGGGCTCATCCGCCGAACGCTATCTTCCTGAAACACTAAACACAGGAAGGCGGATGGTGCCGAGGGTAAGAGTCGAACTTACCACGCCTGCCTTTTCAGGGCAGCGCTCTACCGCTGAGCTACCTCGGCGCTGAATAACATCCGTGAATAACATTAAAGTGTCGGCGAATCTCGCCGAAGCACTTTGTCTACAACTTATTGACTGCGAAGGCGGAAAGCTACCTCGGCTTAAAACCGATAAATAAATTAACACGAAATGCGGATACCGTCAACCCTATTTGTATCCCGACCCTTTGATACCCTCGACGTAGTGTTCGGCGGTGAAGGCGGCTGCGGCCCCCTCGCCTATGGCGGTAGCTATCTGCCTCAGCGCCTTCTTCCGGACATCGCCGCAGGCGAATATCCCTTCCGCGGACGTATGCATGTCGATATCTGTCATTATATAGCCCTTTTCGTCCGTTTTGACCGCGCCTTTCACTATATCCGAATTCGGGGTGACCCCTATGAGGACAAAGACGCCGTCCGCCTTTACGATATCGTCCTTACCGGTAGCTACATCTTTTATCCTGACGCCCTCGACCTTTGACCTCCCCGTGATCTCGACGGCGACAGAATTAAGCCGGAGCCCTATCCTGTCGTTCTTATGCACCCTCTCCTGCATGATCCTGGCGGCCCTGAGCTGCGAGCGCCGGTGGATGATGGTGACCTTCCTGGCAAATTTGGCCAGGAAGAGAGCATCCCCTACGGCGGTATCGCCTCCGCCGACGACAGCCACCTCTTTATCCCTGAATAACGGGCCGTCGCATGTGGCGCAATACGAGACGCCCCGGCCGGTAAGCTCCCTCTCCCCCGGGATCCCCAGCGAATTCCAGCGCGCGCCTGTCGCTATTATAAGCGCCAGCGCCTCTATGCGCTCTCCCGAGGCCATCAGCACCGTGAAAGGGCCCTTTTCGCCGTTCTTTGCCGATATCTCTTTCGCTTCGTCCATCTTCACATTGAGGCCGAACTTTCCGGCCTGTTTGACCATCTCTTCGACGAGTTCGGGTCCGCGCACCCCGCCGGAAAATCCCGGTACGTTCTCCACGATATCGGCTATCAATACCTGCCCCCCGCATGTCACCTGCTCTATCAGAAGCGTCTTCATCCTCGCGCGGCACGCGTATATCCCTGCCGTAAGCCCGGCGGGGCCGCCTCCTATTATGACTATGTCGTATATTTCACTCATTCAAATTCCCTCCCAACTCCTGACTTATTATACCAGATGCCTGTAAAAAGTCCTCAACGATATGAGCGTGCGGGCAAGCTCTGACGGATCCGCCAGGCAGCGCGCCATTTTATAGATGATATACCCCGGCCTCATATAGAACCTGCGGCGCGCGTAGTTTGCCAGCCGCACAAGCTCTTTGTTGGAAAAATGCTCGGTGCTCACCACCGTGTTGTGCAGTCCTTCGGCGGTGACCCAGTCGGAGAACCGCTCGCTCGACAGGTACCCGTTATCCCTGGCCCATTCGTACGCCTCGGTGCCGGGATAGACCATGAGAGGGAAGAACTGCGCCGTGTCGCAATTGAGCCGTATCGCGAAGTCGATCGTCTCTAGCACCGTATCAAGACGGTCGCCCGGGTTACCTATCATGAAACAGCCGTGCACGAGAAGGCCCGCGCGCTTCGCGTCATGGCTGAAACGCTCCATCCTCTCTACGGTGACGCCTTTATGCACCTTATCCAGTACCTCCTGGGAACCGGATTCGAATCCGGCTATGATGAGCCGGCACCCGGCCTTCTTCATCATGACCATGGTCTCGAGATCAAGATCCGCCCTGACATTTGCGTACCACGGCATCTTCACCTTCCTATTTATCAGCTCCCTGCAGATCTCTCCCGTCCTTTTCGGATCCACAGTGAAGGTGTCGTCCTCTATACCTATCTCCTTTACATGCGGCAGCTCTCTCTTCACGTACTCGAATTCATCCGCTACGCTGCCCGCGGAGCGGAAACGGCACTTCCCGGGATGGAAGACCTGGGGATAGACACAAAAACTGCACCCGAAAGGACAACCCCTCCCCGTCATTATCATGACGAAGGGGTGGAAGCTTGCCGCGAAGAAATAATCTTTTACGTTGAGATGGCGTTTATAAACGGAGGTGACGAACGGAAGACCGTCGAGGTCCTCTATCGAGGGTCTCTTACCGTTGTGGACTATAGCGTCTCCCCGGCGAAAGCTTATCCCCGGGATATCCGCGGGGCCTCTCCCGGAACCGAGCGCCCTGCAAAGGTCCCTTATCGTATGGTCGTACTCGCCTATCGCAACGGCGTCGATAGAGCGGCTCAGGCCGAGCGTCTCTTCCGGGAGCGCGGAAGGATGAGTGCCGACAAGTATGACGAATGCTTTCTTCACGGCCGCCTTCACCGAAGAGGCCGTTTCGACATCGCTGTATATGCTGGGCGTAGAGGTGTCGACAACTATGACGTCCGGGTCGAAAGCGCGCGCCGCCTTTACAACATCGCTCTCCGAGAGACGGCGTGCCGGCCCGTCAATAAGTTTGATCTCGAAGCCGTCCTTTTCGAGTACACCTGCGGCGTAGGCAAGCCACACGGGATAATATAATGTGCCGGATTTGGTGACGGCCGGGCTGCGCGAAGAACGGGAGAAGGGCGCGTTCCTGAAAGGAGGGTTGAGAAAAAGCACTCTCATATCTATCGCCGTGCGGTATGGATGAAGAGGATCGCCCCTGCCGCGAAGAATACGACGTTCGGGAGCGATGTACCTGCAAGCGGGGACATCACGCCTTTGAGCGACATCGCTATCCCACCCAGCAAAAGGCCCCAGTAGACGGCGAATATTATGAGGCTTATGCCGAACCCTATCGACTTCTCGCTCCGGTGCGAACGTATCCCCAGCGGTATGCCCACCAGTATGAGGACGAAGGAGGCGATCGCCATATTGACCTTTTTATATATCTCCACCCAGAGCGCGGTAGGGTCTATCTTCTGATGGAGGCAGTTTGTGATCTCCAGCCGAAGCTCCCGTATCGTCATCTCCCGCGGCTTCTTCTGTATCTTCTCCTTCTTGAAGATCTTTGACAGGTCGAGCGTCATGTAGTATGTCTTGAAGTTCAGCTTGTAGAAACTGTCCGGCTCTGTGGGCGACGGTTCTTCGCTCGTGCCGTTATAAAGCTTGAGTTCGATGATGTTCCTGGCCGGCACGGTATTGATCTCGCCGTACTCCGCCACTATGGTGCGCGTTGGTTTCCCTTCCTGCGGCTGGTAGACGCGTATATTCTTAAGCTTATTCCCGCGTATCTCGTATATGAATATGACATAGTTCTCGAACCCGCGTATGAAGGTGCCCTCCTCGAGATAGGCGGTGGGGCTGCGTATGCCGATCTCCTTGATGGCCCGCCGCGAGGCGAATGACGCCTCCGGCGCCACCTGGTCGTTTATGAAGAAGGCCGCCACGCTGAATACTACGCCCAGCATGAGTATCGGCATAGACGCCCTGTAGAAGCTGACGCCGCTCGCCTTCATAGCGGTCAGTTCACCGTCGCTTGAGAACCGGCCGAAAGTGAGTATCACGGCGGTGAGCGCCGCTACCGGCAGAGTGAAGCTCAAAAGCCACGGTATGAGGTACATAAAAAGTTTTACGACAGACAGGATGTCTACGCCCTTATTGATCAGGAGGTTCGCCAGCTGCAGGATGTTCCCTACTACGAGGACGAAGGTGAATACGATGATCGACAGGATGAATGAATGGGAAAATTCACGCAGTATGTAATTACGGAGTATACGCATCGATCATTAAAGTATGACGTCTTTTAAGAAATAGAAGAGGTCTTTCCACATATAGTAAGCGAGATACTCCCATAGCGGAGGAAATACCTTCCTGACCTCATAGTCGACATAGGTGCCGTTCACCCTGACGACGATATAGTGGAGGAACCCGCCCTCGCGGGCCGGGACCTGGGTAAGCATCCCGCCGCCTCCGGACATGATGTAATGGACCCTCCCGAGCGTCTGGCTCTTGAATAGGTGTTCGTGGCCCGTGAAGACGGCGCTCACCCTGTATTGTTCGCAGAGCCGCATGAAACGCCTGGCCCACGGGCTGAGTTCCGGCCTGAACCACGACTGCTGGTAGAGAGATACGGGCGCCTTGTGCATTATTACGAACGCGTGCGTGTAGGAGAGCGATTTTTTGAGCTCCTCCTCAAACCACGAGAACTGGGCTTCCGTCAGGTCATTGGATGAATCGTCAAGGAATATGAAGTATGAATTCCTGTCCGCAAAGGCAAATTCCTTTTCGCCCGCGTACTTTTTGAAGAGGGACCCGTCGTCTTTGTCATCATCATGGTTCCCCATAGCCGTTATGACCGGCCGTTTGATGAGAGAGCGGACCCGGTTGAATATGCGGTAGTCCCATGCCGAACCGCGATACGTTGCGTCGCCCGATATGATAGCCATGTCCACGGGGATCTTACCGAACCTGTCCTCCATGTTTATGCGGCGTATCATCTTAAGCGCCGCGCTGTCGTTGAATATGAGGCCGGCGTGGTTATCCCCCAGGACGGTGAAGGCGAAATATTCGCCTTTATTGGCGGCCAGCTTCGCCGCGGCGTCGGCGTTCGTATACGGTCTGGGATCTCTCTGCAGATAAAGGGACAGAACGGGAAGCAGCGAGAACATGACCAATATTGCCAGAATAGACGCTGCTATCTTGAGTAGTCGTTTCATAGCTATTTATCCTCTTTGATAGTACATGGCGGAGAGGGAGAGATTTGAACTCTCGATACCGGCTTTCACCAGTATGGCGGTTTAGCAAACCGCTGCCTTAAACCGGGCTAGGCTACCTCTCCGCGAATTTTAGTCCTGCGTCTTGACCCGAAGAACTCCCGCAAAAGTCCCGCGCATTCTTCTCTAAGGATACCGCTCTTCACATCGAGCCGGTGGTTCAGCTTTCTGTTGCGGGTGATATCGACCACCGATCCTGCGGCCCCGGCCTTAGGGTCGTCCGCCCCGTATATGAGGCGCTTTACCCTGGCCAGGACCAATGCGCCCGCGCACATAGGGCACGGCTCTATCGTGACATAGATGGCCGTGTCGAGCAACCGTTCGTTGCCGAGAAAAGAGGCGGCCTGGGTGATAGCGATCATCTCTGCGTGCGCGGTAGGGTCCCTAAGGAGCATTATCTGGTTGTGCGCCTTAGCTATGACCCTTCCCCTGTGGACTATGACGGCGCCGACAGGGACCTCGTCTTCCTCGAATGCCCTCCGCGCCTCTTTGAGCGCCTCGGCCATATATATGTCGTCGAGCTTGGACATAGGGTTGCGCGGTACAAATCTGCCTTTATCCCTCGCCTAAACGCTCTGAAAATTTCTTCGAAATTTTCAGAGCAGGCTTCGGCATGAATTTGCCTATCGGAAAGCTACAGCAAATTCTATGGCGCGCCTGGCAGGATTCGGCTACTTCGGCGTCCAGAGGCCACCTCCGTAGCCAGCCCGCTCACTGTCGGCCGGAGGCCTTTTCCTCCCTTCGGTCGGCGTTCGCGGGCTTCGAATCCTGAAACGTGCCTTATAATCAACTAGTTTACTGACGGTATATGGCGCGCCTGGCAGGATTCGAACCTGCGACCACCTGGTTCGTAGCCAGATACTCTATCCAGCTGAGCTACAGGCGCGGCTATATCTTATGAATACCTTAATGCTCAGCTGGATGCCTACTACTAGTCTATTGCTACGCGGGCTATCCAGCTGAGCTACAGGCGCTAGAAAATTTGCTGCCTATTCCATCAGGCAAATTTTCACTCCGATGCCTGCATGCGTTTAGGCATCGGAGGAACAATCTTATGAATACCTTAATGCTCAGATGAGCTATGCCTTATCACTTCACTACGCTTCCAAGCGCGACATCGCGATCGGGGGAGATCACCGAGATCCCCTTCTCATCGCTCGCCGCAAGGAGCATCCCCTGGCTCTCTACGCCGCGCAGGACGGCGGGGTCGAGGTTATCGACCACTATGACCTCGCGCCCTATCAAGTCCTCTTTCTTATAAGACATCTTTATGCCTGCCACAAGCTGTTTCGTCCTGCCGCCCAGATCAACCGTTACGACGTACAGCTTGTCCGCGTTGGGGTGGTCATTCACCTCTTTGATCTTAGCTATGCGGAATTCCAGTTTTCTGAACTCTTCGATCGTTGCCATAAGGCCCCTTATATTGCTACTATGATAACATGAAGCGGCCGCATAAACAAGACACTCCGGCCCCTAATTCAGCTCGCCCGCGGCGTCGCTTGGGACCACTATGGGAAGGCCAGTATTGGGGTCGTAACTCTGCCACCTGTCCATGGTGCCGTCGCCGTTCTCGTCATAGCCTCTCCTGACCAGCCTACCGGTGTCATCATACGCATCTTTCCCGTCGATGGCCCCGTCGCCGTCCCTGTCGACGTCTATCTCTTTCAACACAACGGTCTTATTATCTTCCGCCTCTCCGGCTACGCATATGCCCGCGCCCAGGAAGGCGGCAAATATCACGGCGATCCACAGATACCTCATACGCTCCTCCTTTTTAAGATCCCTATACCTTCAACCGTCTGCCGTTATCGTCAAATATGGGGAACCTTCCCAGCGAATGCTTCTGCAGGAAGTATTTACATGCCGTCGACAGGACGCCGAGGCCGTAAACGATGCTTCTCCGGAGATTTATGGATGAGGACTCCGAAGTATACCGGGACGGCGCCGTTATCTCGCCTATGCGATAGCCGAAGCGGAACGCCTGCAGCAGTATCTCGTTGTCGAATATGAAGTCGTCGGAGTCCTCTTCGATAGGGAGGCTCAAAAGCACCTCTCTTGAGAAGGCCCTGTACCCGGTGTGGTATTCGGAAAGCTTCTGGCTTATTATATTATTTTCCGCAAGCGTGAGGAGGCGGTTCGCTACGTACTTATACAGCGGCATCCCGCCTTTCAGGGCGGCGTTGCCGAGTATGCGCGAACCCAGGACGACGTCGAACATCCCGGAGGTGATGAGGGCCGCCATCGGGGTTATGAGCTTCGGAGGATACTGGTAATCCGGGTGGATCATCACGACCACGTCGGCCCCCAGCCTCAGCGCCTCGCGGTAACATGTCTTCTGGTTACCCCCGTAGCCTTTGTTTTCATCGTGGACGAATATCTTCAGGTTCAGCCGCTTCGCTATCTCTACGGTCCTGTCGCGCGAATGGTCATCCGTCAGTATTATCTCGTCTACTATGTTCTTCGGGATCTCCCCGTATGTCTTTTCGAGCGTCTTCTCCGCGTTGTACGCGGGGAGCACCGCCACTATCTTCTTCCCGTCGAGCATCTTTATCCTTTTTGTCCGCCGAGCGCTTTCTGCAGATACTTGAAGTTCTTCGTGAGCCATCCCAGGACGGCCATCTGCTTCTTCGTCTGGGCGATAGGGCGGGCCGGTATCCCCCACACCACCGTCCCCTTCTCTATATCGCCTATGACGCCGCTCTTCGCCCCTATCATCGACTCCTCGCCTATCCGGAGATTATCGGCGATGCCGACCTGTCCTCCGATCGTGACACCCTCTGCGATGACCGAGCTCCCCGCGACACCGCACTGCGCCGCCATGAGGACGTTCCTGCCCACCTTTACATTATGCGCCACCTGGCATAAGTTGTCGATCTTTGTGCCGGCTCCGATGACGGTATCGCTCAAAGAGCCCCTGTCGATGGTCGTGTTCGCCCCGATCTCTACGTTCTCCTCTATTATCACCTGGCCCAGCTGCGGGAACTTATATATCTTTCCTTTTTCCTTAACGTAGCCGAACCCGTCTGCGCCCAGCACGACCCCGCTATGGAGCGTCACGTTGTCCTTCAGGACCACGTTTTCGTAAAGCGTGACGTTCGGATAGATGCGGCAGGAAGACCCTATTTTACAATTCTTCTTTATGACCGTCTTGCTGTCTATAATAGCATTGTCGCCTATGGTGACACCGTCCTCTATGACCACGTTCGGACCCACCCATACGTCCTTGCCGAGACGTGCCGAACCGGATATGACCGCCGTTCCGTGGACGAACGCCTCCCTCTTCTCTTTTTGGAAGAACGCGTTATAGACCATTAGGAACGCGAATTTCGGATTTTTGACCCTTATGAGGCACTTCGCCGATCTGCGGCCGGCATGCCCGGTGAGTATGCAGGAGGCGAGCGTCTTTTCGGCTGCAGAGAGCCGTTCGTCGTCCGCTGCAAAGGTGAGGTCCCCGCGCTTGGCGGTCTCGATACCGCTCAGGCCCGTTATCTCTATATTACCGTCTCCCTCTACGACGCCGCCCACCAGAAGCGCAAGATCTTTTGTCCTCATAAATATACCCGCCCTTTTTGAGGATGCTACCGATCGCGCTATTATACCTCTAAAGGTCTACAAATTCAAGATTGGGTAACGGATAATCTCTTTTACCGGCTGGAGCTTTTTTGGTGAGAAAAAAACCTGTGGTAGCCATGCTGCTGCCCGTGCGGCCTCTGATGCCTCGGCCTGCCGTATTGCCTGGGATGTCCCGGCCGGAAACCGGAACTATGCTGGGGGTACGCCTGGAAGCTCTCCCGCGGCAGTTCGGGATGCGCGGATATCGGCAGCTGTGTCTTGATGAGCCGTTCTATGCTCTTGACATCGTCGCCCTGATCAGGCGTCGCGAAAGATATGGCATGCCCCGCATGCCCTGCGCGTGCCGTGCGGCCGATCCTGTGCACGTAATTCTCGGCGTCTTCCGGGAGGTCATAATTTATGACCACCTCTATCCCTGTCACATCTATGCCCCTGGCCGCTATATCGGTCGCGGCGAGCACCCTGTATTTACCGGACTTGAAACCGTCCAGCGCCTCGCGCCGCTGGGGAAGAGAGCGGTTAGAATGTATCTCCGCCGCGTTATGGCCCATCGAGCGGATGAGCCTGGTGACCTTCATCGCGCCTATCTTAGTCCTTGTGAATAACAGGACGGGCCCGTGATACTGGTCTAAAAGTTTGCCGAGAAGCTTCTGCTTCGCTTCCCTCCTTACGATGAAGAGCTCCTGCGTGATCCCTTCGGCGGTAGTGCCGGACGGCGCTATCTCGACGTGGATAGGCAGCTTCATGTATGAGGCGGCTATATGCACTATCTCCGGCGGTATCGTCGCCGAAAATAGCATCGTCTGCCTGTCTTTCGGGATGAATTTAAGGATGCGTTCTATCTGCGGCATGAAGCCCATGTCGAGCATGCGGTCTGCCTCGTCCAGCACCAGGGCGTTAACATCGGCAAGCATCACCGTCCGCTGGCTCATGTGGTCTACCAGACGGCCCGGTGTAGCTATAAGGACGCGCGGATTTTGCCTTAACGCCTGCAGCTGCAGATGCATGGAGGCCCCGCCTATGAGAACTGCCGTCTTTATACCGAAGAGCGGCGCGAGCTTACGGAACGTTTCATCCACCTGGATCGCGAGTTCCCGGGTGGGCACAAGCACCAGACACCGTCCTTTCTTCTGCGCGAGCCGCTGTATAATAGGTATGGCGAACGCGAGCGTCTTGCCCGTGCCTGTCTGCGCGACGGCTATGATGTCCTTGCCCTCGTTCACAACGGGTATGGCTTTATACTGGATGGGCGTCGGGACCGTGAACTTCATACGGTCCAGCGTCTCGAGTATCCTGGGCGCAATGCCCAGCCCGTAAAAAGAGGAACTTGCCGGCTGCGGATTTTGCTGTGTCATATTATATTCGGCCCTCTGTCCTTACACCGTTTCCTGGACGACGCGCACATTTATCGCGCGGGGTCCTTTATCGGACTTTTCGACTTCGAATTCCAGGGCCTGGTCCTCATTCAGCGTCTCAAATTTTATGTCGACGAGGCTGTTCCTGTGAAAGAATACCTCCCTGCCGTCAGTATCATTGATGAAGCCGAATCCCCTGTCCCTGACCAGCTTCTTTATCTTGCCTTTATGCATATCGGTTCCTCCTTTTTATTACATTAATAACTGAATATGCCTGAAAAGATAAAAGCCGCAGGTTACATCAATCCTCACCTTGCGGCCAAGATCCATATTCTACCTTTAAGTCATAATCGATTGTACCCCTTTTTGTTACGTCTGTCCAGCACTATTTAAAAATAATTTAATACCACCTTTTCTCCGATTTCTGATATAATATGGTTCGATTCTATACAATCGAAAGGACGGCGATGACGCTATGGAGATAAAAAAACTGGCGATACTGGTAGAAGGGGCGATCGAAGGCGACGGCGATGTCGATATCACGGGCCTGAGCGGCCTGGAGACCGCAAAATTGGGCGATCTGACGTTTGCGATGGACGAGGAGCGTCTCGCTATAGCCGAAAAAGGCAACGCATCATGTATCCTCACCGGCCGGCTTACCAGGAAATCGACAAAACCGCTCATAAGGGTAGCAAATCCAAAGCTCTCATTCCTCATCATTTACAATAAATTCCATACCCCGGAGAGCAGAGGCGCGTTTGTCCACCCGACCGCCGTCGTTTCGCCGTCCGCCGGGATCGGCACCAACGTCTGGATAGGCGCGGGCGTGGTGATAGAAGATGGCGTAACCATAGGCGACCATGTGATAATCGAGAGCAATTCCGCGATAAAGAAAAATTGCTCTATAGGGTCATTTTGCCACCTCTACCCGAATGTCACCCTCTACGAGAATACTAAATTGAAGAAGAATGTCACCCTGCACGCCGGGGTCGTAATAGGCTCTGACGGGTTCGGTTACGTGAAAGAAGGCGGTAAGATATATAAATTCCCCCAGCTGGGATCGGTCATAATAGAAGATGACGTCGAGATAGGGGCCAATAGCACGGTGGACAGGGGCTCCTTAAGCGATACCGTCATCGGCGCCGGCACGAAGATCGACAACCTCTGCCAGATCGCCCATAACGTGAAGATGGGCAGGAACAACCTGATAGCGGCCCAATGCGGCATCTCCGGGAGCACGACGATCGGGAACGATGTCACGATGGGAGGCCAGGCCGGGGTGGTCGATAATGTCAATGTGGGCGACAATGTTATGGTAGGCGCCAAGAGCGCCGTCATAGGCAGCATTGAGAAGAACTCTGTGGTGTGGGGGATACCGGCCCGCCCTATCGCCCAGACGAAGAAACAGATGGCCGTCCTGGGATGGCTCACCAAAAATTTCAAATCGCTCTCAAGGCTCGCCAGAGAATAAAGAAGGGCATCACTCTATACGATCCGACCCCTCATCAGGGGTTGCGCCTGAAGCCGTTATCCAGTCCTTCAATTTTTTCTTATCCTCATCGGACATATCCAGAAACTCGAGGTGGAGTTTATATATCTCCGCATCCTTTGTGTTGGGGTATATCGATGCAACTCTTGCGTTACAGAATACGGAGCCCGACTCTTCTCCCAGGATGAGCTCCAGGCCGACGGTCTCTTCGGTATTATAGTATTTCTGTATATTATATATGGCGACGCCGCCCAGGCTTATGTCGGCGGTCTCCGCATGTTCGTTATAAGGATGGTGTATCACTGCGGGGATGACTATCTTGAAACGCGGGTACTTTCTTCTCTCGATAGGCATACTCTTGTTTCGGGCATGTGGTTAATAGCAGATGACGCCGCGCTCTTCCATCTTCTTTATATCTTCTTTGGTGGGTAAGACCGGGTCTCCCCGTTCGGGCGGGTATGCGCCTTTTCCGGCAACGGGCCTTTCCGTCCCGGCCGCCGCTTCCTCCGCGGGCTTATTCGCCCGCCGCTCTTTTTCGCTTTCAAATTCGGCCAGTTCCGCCTCAAGCTCTCTTCTCCTGCTATCCCTCCTGCCGATACTTTCCTCTATATCTTCGAGCGCGGGTATGGCATTTGACGGCATCTGCTGCTTTATCCGGGCTTCCATGTCGCCCGGCAGGGATGCCCGGGAAGCGCCGGGCGCGTTCACGCCGCCCTCTCTGATCAGGATGATAGGCATGACCATTATGACGATGATCGTTATGATTATGACGGCTAAAAATATCCTGATGGTCCCCATATTATCGTTGCCGGCCATGTTACACTCGCCTTTTTCTATGTATGGTCTTCACAGTTCGCTCCATACTATTTTAAGATACACGATCCTGCCGTTACTATCCACCGCGGGAGGGAAGTAAAGGGGCGCTACGTTCGCAAACCTGTCATCATACATGTAATTTTTTGTATAGCCGCTCACCTTTTGATTGGTACTGGCATTGAAAGTCCCTACGCCGCCCCTCCTCTGCTGCGTCATGCCCCCATAAAGGGTCAGCGTTCCCTTGAGCACCGAGTCATAACCCTGCACCGAGAACGATGAGTTGAGGGCGACTATATACGCATCGATCTCCATATTGAAAGGAGCGTTTATATCCACCAGCACGTTGTTTTGGGATACCAGGCCGAGGGCATCCGAGCTGTCCGGGTTTATACGCGGGTCGTCATTGTACCTTAAGTTATTGACCACATATATGTTGTTATCCGTCCCCACCGTAAGCTGGCCGCTGAGCGTGCCCGATATATCCACATAACCGCCGGAGACGAAGAGGGCCCCGTTCGGGGGAAGCGGCATATTCTGGCTTATCCAACCCTGCGCCGCATTAGTGACATTCATCGTCCCATCCGGCAGGAGCGTCATTATGGTATTCCCCGTAAGATAAACGCCGTTGGGCTGCTGCGCGGCGGCCTTCACGTCGTTGACAAAGGACGGCAGCTGGATGACCGGCGCACCCAGAGTCAGCGAATCCTGGAAATCGGGATCGTCGGTCGGGGGCCCGCCGTGATAGTAATTTATGCTCGAGGCCGCGCTTGAGACCGCGCCTTCGAATACGGGGCTTCCGGATATATTGAGCTGGTCGTTGCTGTATACCGGGCCTGTCAGCCTGTCTCCGGTCACGAACCATATCGGCTGCGAGCCCCACCAGAACATGAGATCTTCGCTGTTGCTCAAATACGCGTACCTGGCGCACGATATCTGCTTAAGCGTCAAAGACACCCTTTCGCTCACGTTGCGGTAAGTGCCTGTCGAATCGAGCCGGTATGTCGGGAAGAGCCCGCCGCTCACCTGTGTCACCGTCACAGAATAACTCCCGGTGTTCCCTGCGGCTATGGTAAAAGTCCCGGAGAGGGATGACGTGCTCCCTGACCTCAGGTCCATGAATTTTCTCGCCAGTCCCGCCTCGGCTATATAATACGCGCGCATGGTATTGCACGTCCTGTTGGCCATAGACAGGCTGCTGTAAGCGATAGACGAGAAAGCGGTTATTATCAGCACCAGTAGGAAGACGAACATAAAGGTGTATATGATGGCAAACCCCTTATTGTCGCTTACGGGCCTTTTACTCATTTAGGCACATTCCTCAGGTTTATATAAGTGGACAGGGACCCGGATATGGTGCGGTTGCCTATTTGCCGGGAGACCGCTATATAGATCCCCACCGTTTCGTTATCGGTGACACCCGCGGGTTCCCAAAAACGAAGCGTTACGGACGAACCCGGCGGAGCCGTATAGATTGTCTGCTGATTCGGCGATTGCGTGGGGCTGGCGTAGATTATAGAATTACCGTTTAAAAAATAGCTCCGCACATTATCGTCGGTCCCGGTATACTGTATCCTGCTCCCGGCAGGCGTGACGACCGGGATGGTGAACGAGACGGCGCTGCGGAGCCCTACTATGCTGCCCTGCTCCGGATGGCCCCGGATGATCCTGGCGGCTATCGTATTTACATTCTGCTGCAGGTTTATCTCCGCCTCCTTGTCCCGGAAGACACCCTTCACCAGCATAAAGGCACCTATAGTGGATGCGAATATGAGAGTGACTATTACCGTAGAGACCAGGACCTCTATCGTGCTGAAGGCGCTTTTATTCCTCATGGCATATCTTTCAATTTGCCTGCGGGTCGTTCGCTATATAGGTGCCGCACTGCTCGTGCATGATCCTGCTTCTTCCCAGGATAGTCTCGTTCCAGCGTATATCCACTATGACCCTTTTGTAATAAGGGGAGTCGTTGTATACGGTGACCGTCTGGGCGCCCCTGAAATCGTCCGAATAATTGTCGGGTGTGCCTTTGGTGTCGATGCTCACCGCCGAGGTGCCGCCCGCTATGTCCGAGAACGGCCTCTTGCGCATATTTTCGATGGTCGCCTGCGCCACATATATGGCCTGCGCCTTATGCTTCGCTATGGAACTGCTGATCGCCCCCACGAAGAAGAGGTCGAACGCGGCTACCCATATCAGGGCTATTATCGCCATGCTGAGGACGGCTTCTACCATGGTAAAACCTTTGCCCTGCCCCCTTTTTATCATAAGGTATCCCGTATCATCGGCCCTCTTTTTCCATCTTAATGAATTCGCCGTCTTTTTCCATATATCTTTCGCCATTTATTATCACATGTTTTTGTCCGGTTTTCCACTTTAATTCATCGATGCCCGCGGTTATCCTGTCTCTCACCCTTATCGCCGCCGGAAGATTTTTTTTGAACCACTCTTCCGTCTTTTCAAGGCGTCCTGTCCATTCCTCCCGGCGCCGCCTCTTCTCGGCCTCTTCCGCCTCTTTCTTCCGGTATGCGCTGTCGATACTCTGGGCCCTCATATTCCTGCGCCGCAATTCCTCGCGCAGCTTGCTATCGGTGATCTCCGGCCCGCCCGTCTTCTTATCAGAGGTCCCCGTCTTCGGGCACCATTCCGGGTTATTCATATTCACCATGTACTTCTTTTCGGCGAGCGGACAGCTGGCGCATGCAGGCGTGGCCTTTATGACATCGTTGTCCTCACTGGCGCATGTATGATACGGCGCGCATGCCAGTAAAACGGCGGAAAGCAGCGACATCCAGGTCTTTTTGTTAATCATCGGTACTGCCGGATAGTTTCTCTTTTAAGATAACCACCAGATCACGATAGAAATGTATGCCGGCGATATTTTTGACAAAATATGCATATGGATCATCCGGCCTTGCGGCCCCGGTATGGTTCATGCGGTCCGTAAGGCCTTTAAAGAATCCCATCGTGGTCTCCGGCCTGTCCGGATCTTTATCGCTTCCGCCCCATTCCGGGAAATATGACGTATTTGTGTCCTCCACGGAATATATGCCGCCGCCCTTCAGCAGGGGAAATAGCGTGGTGAAGGCCGTTATCACGTCCGCGCCCTTATGGCTTCCGTCGTCTATCACGATGTCCACGGAGCCCATCTCGCTAAAAACATATTCGAGGAACTTCCTGTCTGCCTGGCTGCCCCTGAATATCCTTATCCGCTCATCCTGCGGCAGTTCTTTTTCATGGATATCTATGGAATAGATCGTGCTGCGGGGAAAGTAATATTTCCACATGCGGAGGGAATTCCCGCCGGCTTTGGGGTTATCGTATCCGCCTGCGCCTATCTCCAGGATCTTCAGTTTTTTCTTTCTCAGCCCGTGGAAATACTTCATGTAATGCCTTACATAATCGTGGGCGGGCCCCTTGTCGGAGAAATTGATCACCGATAGCGCATTAAGGTCGGACGAAAATACCCTGGAGGGGATCGGCGCAAGAAACTTTATATATGATCTCCTGATATGGTCTAACTGTACGGCGGTTAAGTTATTCTCAAAATACCGCTTAACCTTATTTAACTGGTTAGAGACGGTTTTCATGGTACCCCTGCCGCGTTATTATTCGCCCCTCATGAACGCCAGAAGACCTATCATATTCCGTTTTACGTCTTCCATCGAACGGATCCTTGAGATCCTTTTAACTATATAAGAGGGACGAAAATAAAATTTTTTGTAGCTTTTGTCCAGGAGGTCTTCCAGCTGCCGGCGCGTCATCGAATCGGGGACATAGCCGACCTTCAGCGCGCTATGGTCCTCAAAATCGAATTCTTCGTCACCGCTGACCATATTGAATACCTCTGTCCCGGGAAAGAGCGCCAGCGAACTGAATGCCGCGTAATCCAGGTCGAGGTCGCATGCGAATTTTATCGTCTCCAGCCCTTCTTCGTACGTTTCGCCGGGTATACCGAAGATCATCGTGCCGTGCGCCTCGATACCCGCCTCCTTTGTCATCTTCACCGCATTCCTGGTCTGCTCCAGGGTGATCCCCTTCTTCATTATATCGAGGACCCTCTGCGAGCCGCTTTCTATGCCGAAAAGGAGGCGCCAGCATCCGGCCGCCTTCATCTTCTTCAGCATCTCTTCGTCCAGGCAATCCGCCCGCGCGTTGGCCGCCCATACGAGGTCGTACTTTCTCCTGATCAGCTCGTCGCATAACTGGAGGTTCCTGTCCCTGAACATGGTGAACGTCTCGTCATAGAAGGTCATATCCTTTATACCGTACCGCTTGACGAGTATGTCGATCTCGTCCATTATACTCTTTACGCTCCTCTTTCTGACGACGCAGCTCGAATGGCAGAATATGCACCGGAACGGGCACCCCCTTGAACCTATTATGTCTATCGCCGGGAGCCGTTTGTAATTTGTGAGGGTGGGCCTGTACCTGTATATGTCGACACCGTCCCAATCCGGGAAGGGTATGTCGTCGATGTTCATTATGTAATCGGGCCCGCCGTTATCGACGACCTTCGAGGTCCCGGCGTCTTTCCACGCGAGCCCGTTTATGCCGTCCAGCGGCTTATTGCCGCCGAGGCGCTCGACCAGGCCAAGCAGCGCATTTTCGCCGTCTCCGTATACCATATAATCTATGAACGGGCTGTCCTTAAAGCAGTTGGTCTTCCATCCGTTCGCGTGCGGCCCGCCGATCACTATCCCGGTGCCGGGGAACCTCTTCTTCGTCTTCTCTATCATGAGCTGATCATCGCGCCATCCCGCGCTGTACGTAGATATCCCGAAAAGGCCGTAGCCGCCCGTCTCCATCTCCCGGAATATCTCTTCTTCCGTCGCGAACATCCCGTTCAATATCCTGGCTTCGTGGCCCGCCCTTTTCAATGCGGCGCTCAGATACATCAACCCGAGCGGCGGGAAAGACCCCATTATCCCCTGCCCCTCCACCTTAAAGATCTTTCTTATGAAGCCCAGCCGGTCCTTGGTGGAAAAGAACGGGTTGGTCATCTTCGAAAAATCCCAGGGGGTCGTAAAGAGGAGCACTTTCATGTCATCGCCCCGCAAATAGTGATCTCGCCATACCCAGGCATCCCGCAACGCTTATCAGCAGAGAAAAAAACAGGTTCATGGCTACCGTATACAGCATGAACAGGAGACCGTATTCCCTGGCCGCCGTTATGAAGATGCCGAGGTGAGAAGCGGAATACGCCAGGAAGAGGAGTAACGCGATGACGAACGTCGCCGTGATATGGAAGAATGAAAAGAGGAGAAGCGAGAGGAGCAGAAAACCGGCGGTCAGGCCGCCGAGGGCGGTACGAAAGACGTTCTTCTTTATATACGCCTGCCCGTAACCTTCTCCTCCGACCAGGCCCATCACGTGCAGAGTCCGGCGGAAATAGTCCTTACAAAGTTTTTTAAAACCGGCGAAGTGGTGCCTTGTAACTATATCCGCGTCTGCTATCATATTATACCCGCCTTTTACCAGCACCAGGGCAAGTTTATCCTGTTCGACATCCGCGCCCTTTATCTTCTCGTCAAAACCGCCCACCTTCTCGAAGACCTTTCTCTTGATACCCTCTATCCCCCCGCCTATGATCACCTGTCTTATGGGCCCTTTCTTCTGTTCCGCGGTGAATATGAGGTCGTAATAATACGAATGGTCGGCTATGGCCCTGTACCTCTGGGCCCATCCGTCGTTAAGCGGCCTTACGGAGTATATGCCCGTGACATAATCGACGTCGTCCCTTGTCAGATGCCCGTAGATCTTTCTCAGCGTATCCTTAAAAAATACCACATCGGAATCTATGAATACGAGCAGGCCGCCCAGGGCCGCTTTTGCCCCGGCGTTCCTGGCGGCGGCCGCCCCTTTATTCTCCTGGCGTATGACCCTGACACCCAGGTCTTTTATCTTTTCTGCGGTGCCGTCCGCGGAGCCGTCGTCCACCACTATGACCTCGAATTCCTTATCAAGGTCGGAATCGAGGACGGAGAGCGCGGCCTCCCTTATGGTATTTTCGGCATTATAGGCCGCGATGATGACGGATATTTCCATATTTATTCTGCATCCCTTTGATTATTATACTCGACGACGAAACTACGTCAATCACAATCTGCCCCGGCCATAGCATATGGAGCGGCTTTCAGCGCTCACCCCCAAGGGCCTCTTTTATATCGGGATGCCGCCCTAAGAATGAAGAGGCGAGGGACGGCTTCTCCCGGTACAGCTCCCTGTAAAGGGCTATGGCATTGTCCAATTCCCCCATCTTCCAGTATGTCCAGGCAAGCCAGCTCCTTACAAATACGGATCCCGGTTTTATGGCCAAGGCCTTCTCCAGAAATTTTGCCGCTTCGCGGTAGTGCTTGGCAAGATAGCTGGCAGTGCCGGTATACACATGGAACATATTCTTGCTGTCCAGGCCGAGCGCCTTCTTCATCTCATCGATATCGCGCAGCTTATCCCACCTCCACTTTTCCCGTGGGGCCAGCAGGTTATTCTTGTATAGGATATTAACGACCTCGAGCGCCATAAGGGCCTGCCCCTCCGGCGACGGGTGTATCTGATCTACGGTGAGGTCATCACCGACTATGCCGTTCGCGGAATTCTCTTCGAACACCTTTTGGGTCTGTATGACATCGACCCCTTTCATGCCGGCCATCCTTATATTCTCATAAAGCCGGTTTACAAGCGAAGGGGCGTGGATGGGGAAATAATCATTGTCGTTCGCCAGCACATAGTTGGCGTTGGCCTTATCGGATTCCCCGAGCCGTTCGTAACATTCCGCCGCCCTGTAGTAGGTGAGCGCGTATGAAGGATCGATATTTATGCACCTGCCGTATAACTCGAGCGCCTTGCCGTACTCTTTCCCGGCAAAGAGACCTTCCGCTTCCGAAAAATATCCCTCCCACGATGCAAGGGCATCCTTATCAACGGAGGCGCCGTGGATAGACCTGACCGGCTCATACCCCTTCCACCGGGACAGCCCTTCGAAAAATATGACCGGGATGCCGTGCAGACGCGCCGTTTCGATGATCCTGCCCACGTTCTTTTCGAAGTTCCGCGTGACCTCCCTGAACTGCAAAGACCCGGGACGGAGCAGGTTGGCGTCTTCCCTGAAGGCCTCCGGGCTGTCCGATTCCATGTACCACGGGTCTTCCGCCGCCGCTCTGGCGTCGCGTATCCTGCTGCGTTCGAGCTTCGCCCGGATCATAAGCCTGTTAAAGATGCTGAGAAGAGCGGACCTCTTTGGAACGGCCCCGAAGAAGTCCTCTATCCTGTGCAGTAACGGTTTTTTTGAAGAATACCTGAGCCTGTATTCAACGAGGCAAAAATCGTTGTGCACCGTATAGAATACCGCAAGGTCGGGTTTGTAGGGGATCGTCTCCGCGAAGGCGTTGGCAATAAAGCTGCTGTCCGCCCCCATCCTGCCGAAGTTGACTACGGTGATATCCCTCATGACGTCTTCCGGCAGAAGGTCTGACAGGTAGAGCCTCAGCCACTTCCCTATCACCGAACTGGGATATAGCGCCCCTCCGTGCATCGTAGATTCGCCGTACAGGAATATACGGAATTCGCGCGCCTTTTTGTGCCGGGTCAGGTTGTGTTCGATTATACGCCGTTCAATGTAGTCATAGGAAGACGGTGATGTGAAGACCCTGCTCACGAGCTCCGCGGACCCGAAGATCGCGATGATGATGATCGCGCTGAACATTATATTTTTATAGGCCTTCATAGGATCGGCTCCATATGCCGGCTAGTATGGCGGCGCTTATGATGCACCAGGTGGCGAAGAGGGCATTGGGTATAGCGGCCTCCGGCGATGCGTACTTGATGGCGAGGACCGCGCCCAGGCCCGCATTCTGCATGCCCACGCCTATAGCGAGGGTGCGGCACTGCCTCTTATCGAACCTGAAGAGCACGCCTGCCCAGTATCCCAGGAAGAGCCCCGAGAAGTTAAGCAGCGCGACCGCGGCAAAGGCGATGCCCGTAATGCGCTCGAGCGATCCCCTGTTCAGCGCCACTACAAGGCCGCAGATGAATGCTATGAATAAGGTGGAAAATGCCGGAAATACCGGCCTCATCTTTTCGATATGCCCGGGAAAACGATGCCTCACGATGAGCCCGGCAAAGAGAGGGATTATGACCATGAGCATTATGCTCTGCATCATGGGCCAGAATTGGACCGGGATATACTCGCGGGCAAAGAGGTATGTAAGCATCGGCGTTACGACCGGCGAGATGAGCGTGGTGCCTGTCGTAAGCGCGACGGACAGGGCCACATCCGCCTCCGCTATATACGACATCACGCCCGCGGCCATGGCGTCGGGAACGGCGCCTGCGAGGATAAGGCCGAAGGCAAGGGCAGGCGGGAGGTCGAGGACCCGCGCTATTACAAAAGCGGCGGCCGGCATTATGGTGAACTGCGCAAGTATGCCGAGAAGGAGATACCGGGGCCTTTTAAAGATGGGCTCGAAGTCCTTCATCGAAAGGAGGGCGCCTATACCGAACATGGTGCAGGCGAAGAACCACTCCATGAACGGTTTGAGCGGCGTAAAGGCCTGCGGGAAGAGATAGGCCATGGCTACGGAGAGCACCACCCAGACGACCAGGTACCTGGTAAAATAACCGGCTATCCTGTTAATATGGCTCATGACTTACCATATTATAGCACAGAATACGTATTCTTTATGCTATACTATGGTCCATATGAGACATGCCTGGAACGTCTTTCTGGCGATATTTTTTGCCGGGGTTGTGTCGCTTATACTGGAACTTTCCATCCTCAGGGAATTCACCTACGTATTCGGGGCATCATCATTCTCCAACGCTTTCATCATATCTCTCTTCCTGACCGGGCTGGCCGGCGGGACGTATCTTGGCTCCTGGGATAAGTTCAGGGCAAAGACCCCGGGATCTCCCGCTCTGCAATTTTCATTCTTCCAGTTCCTGGCGATCGTATTCATACTCCTTTTCTATATAACAAAAAAGTATTTCGTTTATATCTGCCCGCATAAGGGGGCCGTGATAATCTATTTCGTGGCTTCCACCCTGATCCCGTCGCTGATCGCCGGCCTTACCTACGCCGTTTCGGTGGAGATATTATACGACAAAGGCGAAAAATACATAAAATATATATATGCATTCAGCACCCTCGGCAGCGTCTTTGGGGGCATATCCCACGGTATATTTTTTGTGCCGTTCTTCGGGATGAAATCGACTTATATCTTCGCGGCCGTATTTGCCGCAGCCGCCCTCTTATTCATGCTCCCGTTCACCAGGCGCCTTCTGATGCTCACAACCCTCATCTTCGTGGCCGCGGTCGTCCTTATCATATTGAGCGATCGTTTTACGATCTGTCATAGTTTTAAGAACCTGCTCTTCACCGGGAATAGCCAGTTCGGCCCCGTGGAGATATGGCAGACGGAAAGCGGCGCCGTCGATATGCGGGTCAACCGTGTACACCAATACTTCAGTTATGACTGGGACACACAAAGGCACAGGCAATGGGCGGAAACGACGCTGGAGATAGTGGACCGGCCGTGCAACGTGCTCCTTCTGGGATACGGGAGCGGCGTGAGTTCGGCGGCTTTTTTAGGATCGCCCCTTGTAAAGAGAGTGGATACGGTCGAGAATTGCCTGCCTGTCATAGAAGCAAGCAGGGAGGTCTTCCCCGGGGAATATGCGTCGGTTTCCCGGGACCCGCGGTCGCATATCATCATACAGGATTTCCGCAGCTACATAAGGTTCACGAAAATAAAATACGATATTATCACGCTCGACCACAGTATCGCGGACCCTGTATACCACGGTTTTTTTACCACCGATTTCTTTGACAGGTTAAAGGATATAATGAACCCCGGCGGGGTCATAGCATTGCTGGGCCTGGGTATATCGCGCAATACCACCTCTTCGTCGTTCAATTATGTCTACAGGAACATCGATCCTGACAAGGAGCCGGGCTTTCGCAGGGGGGTCAACTTCCTGATGATGGAAAAGATCGGCGGGAAGGCGGCGGGCAATTACGAGCAGGTCGAAAAGGAACGGTTTTCAGGCGAACCTGTCTATTCGGACGACGACGTGCAGGGCATGGACTTGAACGAGATGGGCCGGGTATTCAGGTCAAGACTGAGCCATTTTTTATCATTCCGGGGCAGGATAGCCGCAATGCCGCGCTGATCTGCAAGCCGGCCGAAACAACGCGGGGCACCCGCCTACCCTGCCTTCACTTCGCAAAGATCGTATAGGCCGCGACGACCGCCAGGAAGATCCCGAACGCCTTTCTAAGGGCGATATTGGAGAACCATTCCGCTATCGTTGCGCCTAAGAACCCTCCTATAAGGAAACCCACGCAGATGAACGCGGCTATATAAAAATGGACATGGCCGCTATTGTAGTACTTTATCACCGCGAGAAGCCCTATGGGTAGGAGCATGATGGCAAGCGTCGTCCCCTGCGCCTCATGCTGTGTCAGCCCGGCAAGAAAGACGAGGCCGGGGATCAGTATCGTCCCGCCGCCTATACCGAACATGCCGGAGAACGTCCCGGCGGTAAGCCCCAGGATAAGATACAGGATCTCTTTCATAGTCCGCCCTTTCTTCGATTTTCAGTGCTCATGATATTTTACCGGTCTAATTATAACATGCCGGGCGCTCTCTATGGGGGTAAAATCTCCTATTTTTATTGACTATATTTTCCTGCGATAGTAATGTAATGTCTGGCATACGAAGGAAAATATCGACCGAAGCATGAAAAACGACCATAGCATCTCAGGATACACGCCGGCGCTTCTTGCCATCGGCATAGTTGCCGTGACCGCCGTTATTTACCACAGTGCGCTATGCGCGGGATTCGTGAACTGGGACGACTCCGTCTACGTCATCAACAACAAGCTGGTCCGCTCGCTCGCGCCCTCCAATATAGCCCGCATGTGGACCTCCTTTAACGGGGGCTTCTATATACCTCTCGTATGGCTTACGTATGCTGTGACGTACCATTTCTGGGGGCTCGATCCGCGGATGTACCATCTCGTCAATGTCGCCTTTCACTGCGCGAACGCGGCCCTCGTCTTTATCCTGTTCCGGCGGCTTCTGGCCGTCTCCGGGCATCGCGACGGATCGGCCCTGCCTGGCCGGGGGACCGGCCTCGCCATCGCGGGCCTTGCCGCGGTCCTCTGGAGTATCCACCCGCTCCGCGTTGAGAGTGTCGCGTGGGTCACGGAAATGAAGGATGTGGGATGTACCTTCTTCTTTCTATTGAGCCTGCTCGCCTATGTAAGGTACGCGGCCGCCCCGGCGCGCAATATGGTATTCGGCGGCATGTCGCTCCTATTCTTCATGCTCTCGCTGCTGTATAAACAGACGGTCATCCTGCTCCCCCTCGTCATGCTCTGCCTCGATAAATGGCCGCTCGGAAGGCTCGGACGGATCAAGGATGTCGCAGGTCTCCTCAGGGAAAAGGCGCCTTTCTTCATACTCTCGATCGTGTCCGGGGTCATGCTCTATGTGGCCCATTCAACCGTGGTGGGTATAACGCCGATAAAGGATATCCCTCTCTCCTTCAGGGTCATGAACGCCTTCCACTCCGCCTTCTTCTATCTGGCCAAGACCTTCCTGCCCGTAGGGCTATTCCCGCTCTACCCGATACTGCGCCCCCACGAGACCGCCTTCTCTTTCGAGAACGTACTGTCGTGCATCCTCGTCATCCTCATCTCGGCCGCATCTTTCATATGGGGCAGGGGCAGAAGGTCGTATATCCCGGTGGCATGGCTCATATACCTCTTCACCCTGGTCCCCTCCATAGGGATAGTGCAGTCGGGCCGCCAGGCGGCGGCAGACCGTTTTTCATACATCCCGGCCATGAGCATCACGTTCCTGGTGAGCGCTGCCATCATCTCATTCCCGTCGCTATTTAAACGCCGTATCCATGCGCGGATAGCCCGCGCGGCGGTGATCGCAATGATCCCCATCCTGCTTATCACGCTCGGCATCTTGACGGTGAACCAGATATCGATCTGGAAGGACCCCATATCTCTGTGGAAACATGCCGCGCGGGGATATCCTGTCGATTCGTCGTTGATACACGGGAACCTGGCGGAGGCGTATATGGAGGCGGGTGAAACAGATAAGGCGATCGCGGAATACCGCATTGCGATATCGATAGATCCAAAGGAGGCAAAATTCCACCTGGGCCTCCTCAACGCTCTCCATAAGGCAAACAGACAGGATGAGGCCATGGCGGAACTGATGCAGGCCCTCTCATCGGGGAAATAGAAGAGACGTTTTCCGATCTTATCGGGAAACTGTCTGTCGAAACAGCCGGCTAAACAGTCGACGGGTACACCTTCCCGAAGAAAACGGAAAACGTCTCTAAGGACTTATCTGATTAAATATGCTATGAGATTCTCTTTTTTCTTCTTGCCATTGCCATTGCTGCGGCACCAATACCGAATAGCACCATAGTGGCCGGCTCCGGGACAACTCCGGATGGATTTCCATAAGCCCTATACGCAAAGTCAAGATTATCGTTATCCGAATATGTGCCATAATTAGTAATTAAGGCTTCATCCGGTATCGGGTTTATTGGGTTTCTATCCATCGCGCCCGTATAAGTATCTCCTGTTCTTACTTCGAAAGCAACCCAATAATTACCGGCCGGCAACGCCCAATTTACGCCGCTTACACCATACCAGCCTGTAGCTGCTCCAACTAAAAAGTTCTGGTCATATAATTGGCTATTGACGTCTGGGATGATCCCTGAATAAATTCCATCACCATAAATTGCCAGGGTCGCTGTCCCGCTCACTTGAAGGTGTCTCCATCTTTGGTCTGTAAAGTGAGCTTCGATGTTAGTGAGCGAATAAGGGTCAGACAATGTAAACCTGGCGGCGTATCCTAAGCCGTTTTCCATATAACCATAGACTGCCGCATCGGGAGGGGTCCCCGTATCAAATATTACTGCCCCATAAGCCTGGCTCGAAATTAACAACATGGTAGCAAGCAGCGTATTTAATATTATTTTTATTCTCATCCCTACCCCCTTTTTATGATTGTTTCGATACCGCCATAACTGCCTTATATCATACAATCTAAATACAATATCTATACAAGCAATAACCGTGCCGATATCAGATACCTTCGTAATTGTTTAAAATGAGATTGGAAAGATGATAGGTATGCCATACTATGACGAGTATGGTGTTTAAGCGGCTATACACGTGACTAAAATCAGGGCTTGTATAAAAAGCTCGATGGGTCCACCAGGCAGCAGGGCACATTTAAGGATTGTGCCAATTTACTCAAACTTTTCGAGGGGACAGGTCTGGGATGCCATCCGGAACCGGTCTGGGATTGGTACGAGAACCGTCCCCGAAAACCGTGGATAAGTATATTCGGCCATCTGACAAATGCCCAGTGTCTAATACACTAACGATATTGGCGTGTTCAGCGGCCTTGAGAATTTGTGCTTCATAAAAGAAATTTTTCTGATTAACAATTTTATCTTTGGGAATAAACTTAACCGCACATTCTGTATTTAATCCAGTGTCTATAGCCAACCAAACCTCTCCAAAATGACCAGAACCCAATTTTTCCTTTAATTCAAATTTATCTAGCGTCATGAAACGTGCTCCATCCGACTAAAATTGCCTCTTGAATACATGTATCTATTTCAGCAAAGTCTTGGAAAACAGAATAGTCTAAATCTGTTTTTAAAGATTGAGTCCTTCCTTTTAATCCCAAATCTTTTGCTATAGTGCAATTAACCTTTTTATAGACTTTAATTCCTTTAATTGCCGCTGCCAATTGAATTATGGCCTCATTTTCTGTACGTATTACAAAGGGGCTACCTCTACTTGCCATACCCTCCGTTCCCTTTATCGCTATAGCATCTATTTTATTTTTTTCTAGAATATCTGTTATTTCTTGAGAAAACCATTTAAGTTCTTGAGGCCTTGTGTAATTCTTGGGAAAGAGTATTCGATTGTGTTGTAAGAGTTTTGGAGATTTTTTGCTACCATCCAATATAGCAAAACAATAATCTTTCGTGCTACATCTTATTCCCAAAATAATCATTATATTTAGCGCCTTATTGTGAAACTGCCATTTTGATCACATATTTTTCGTACGGGCAAACATACTATAAAATATAAGGTACTAGTGTTTGTTTCGTAATAATAGATTATAACTAGTAAATGATTTTATAATTAAATTTCAGCCAATCACTAATTTCTTTATTAATAAGTGGCATAACATGATCGATTAATCCCAGCTTTCTTTTTAGCAAGTCGCTGAACTTTTTTGTTACGCTTCGCGGATCTCTATCTGTTGTTACAACTTTTAAAATAATTTCTAAATATTTTCGTCTCATACCAGGGTCTGGTAGTTCGAGTATTATCAGTTTCATAAAATCGGTTAAAACATTAAGTTGTGAATCTAGGGTGGTTTCTTTGGATTGCAGTATGTCAATAAATGCGTTAAAATCATTGGACGCTTGAAAACTATTTTTTTCTGCACAGTATAATAGCATCTGGGCTGAGATTGAAAGATAATAATACTTTAGGCCTGCTAATTTAATTACCGCATCATAATATTCAGATTCACTCAGTAGCTTTTTTTGTACAAGCATAGTTAGAAAATTTTGTATGCTAAAGCTGTCTATTTTATAATCATTAAATAATAATTCTTTGAATAAAAGATCATCACAAAATAACGGCAGTCTCTTCTCTTTGCATGTTTGTATAGAATAAATGTAGGGTCTCCCCAAAAGCTGTTCTTTAGTTTCTAGGTCTTTTTCTAATAGCTTATCTAGGCCAATTATATTAAAAGTATTTGCTGCAGCATCTTTGATTTTTTGTAGAAAGTCTATTTTATTTTTGCTACCTTCTGCAGAAAAATTTTGCCTATAGGCTTTCCCCTCATGATAAAAGACCGACATTCCTTCACTATCCCCAAATCCTGTTTCATCGGCTATGCTCATATCTATTTCATCTATTGTCGCTCTGGTGACATAAACCTTATCAAAGTATTTTGTCGGCAATGTTAACATGTCTAAATACGCTAAAGTAAATAAAGAGAGCGGATCCAATAACACCTCTTTAGATTTATTAATTAATTCCTGTTCTTTTATTTGTTCTACGGCGCTTCCAGAGGCACAAAATAATCTATTGCCCATTGCAATTAAACCAGCCCAGGCAGTAAATAAACTAATATTCATAAATTTAGACAATGCGCCTATTGTTAACTTTTTAGATAAATACATTTGGGTTATCTGTGATGCGTATTCCGATTTCCTCTTTACCATTTCTAGTACTTTTTCAGGATTCGCTTCAATTTTCTGTATTGTTTTATTGCTGGGGAAATATGTATTAAAATTGTTTAGTATACTTTGGAATAATTTTACATATTTACTTTTTATTCCCAAAATTTCAACTACCTCATCTCGCCCGCCTTCTATCTTAATCGTTATTTTATCGCCAATTTTTTTTCCATAAATCGCTTTGCCTAAATTTGATTCTTTATAGATTTCTGCCCTAACTAATGATGCCCCAGGATCATCTAATAATAAAAACTCGCTTTCTTGACCATCTTTTCTTAATCTTATATAAAAATCTTCTTTAACAAATTCTGATTCTAAAATAAGATCGCCTGTTTTCTTGCCTTTTTTGAGAAATAAAAATAAGTATAAAAGCTGTGTCTCAGCATCGCTATCAGCAAGGGCTACTACCTTATACGCTTGCTTAATTGCTTCTTCTGTATAATTAGTCCGTGCCAAGAATTTTGTTAGTAAAAGAAGGGTGTCTTTATCATTAATACGGTTTTTGATCTCTAAGAGTGATTTTATCTGATGTTCTTTATCGCTCCCCCCGATGTCGTTGACCATTGCTGTGTAATTAATCTTATGCCTGTAATTTTGTGGTTCTATTTTTACCAATCTTAAATATAGATCCCTAGCTTTATCTAATGAGCCTAATTGTTGGTAAATCGCTGCTTGTAATTCTAACACGAATGGGATATCGCCTTGTTTAGCTATTAGATTTTTACATACTTCTAAACATTTTTGTATGTTTTCCGCTCTGTTTTCTTTTGATTCGTATAGACATATTAAATAATCTTTTATAAAATCGTCAAATAAAGATTCTGAAACTATAACTTCATATAGCGGTATTGCAGCATCATATGAGCCGATCTTTTTATAATGTTTGGCCAAATGTATTATTGCAATATTTTTTTCTGGTCCTGTAGCAGTTTTCATCACTTCCGTTATTAGTGATTTAAAAGCCTCTGTTTCTCCTTTAGCCCTTTTTATCTCTGCATCTAATAGTAGTATTTTTGGGTCTTTACCAAATTTGCTATATAGTTGCTTTAAAATACTGCTTGCTTCATCATAATCTTTTTTTGATACGTAGGTTTCTGCTAATAACAAATTGGGTACAATATTTAAACTGAGAAGCTCTTCTTTATAATATTGTTTAATTGCAGCAATTGCTTCCTCAGCTCTCGGCTCTGGTTGATCTACATACGATGATACTAGGGTTGGCATTATGTCATCTTTACTAGCGCCCCCATCTAAAGCTTTCTTAAAATCTACTATTGCTTCATCTTGGTTTTTAGTTAATACATTTATTTTTGCTTTATTTGCATATGCAAGAGGGTTTTTAGGATCAATTTCCAATACGGCATTTATGTCGTTAATAGCAAGATCAAACTTATCTAATATGGCTCTAACGCTAGATCTGTTTATGTAGGCATCTTCTAGTAGGGTCTTTTTATCAGTTGTTTTTAACAAATTGATGGCTTGTGTTAATAATCGTTCCGATTCTTCTAAGTCTTTTATATTTTCTGAGGATAGACCAAAGCGCCAAGCTCGGCCTTTCATAATAAATTGCAGTAAATGCGAGCCATATGTTAAATAAATTTCTGGTATGTCCTTCGCCGTCTCTAACGCTTTCTGGAAATATTCCTTTGCTTTTACAATTTCGTCTTTTTTTGCATAGGCAAGAGCAATATTTAGCAAAGCGTTTTTATCTTTTTTAAATCTATCTTTAATTTCCATTTTCTAACCCTCTTTACGATATAACGTCATCGCTTCTTCTGTCTTATCAGCAGCCATTAGTAATTCGAATTTTATATTAATTGCTTCGTTATCATTTGGATCCATTATTATAGCTGCATCTATATATGGTAGACCATCCAAAGGCTTGTCCTCAAATAAACATGCCAATGCTCTATTCTTACAAGCAATAAGTGAGGGTGGAGATATAAAATCATATGCAATTTTAAACATTTTCGACGCTTCTGCTTCATCTCCTAATACTACATAACATACGCCAAGATTATTATAAACCTTGAATTTTGCAATCATTGGTACTTTAAGGTCTTTTTTAAAATCATTTATTAATTTTTCGTATATTATTTTTGCGCTTTCATGCTTGGCGTTATCCATTAAAACTTTGGCGTTATCGATTTCGGTTTTATACTTACACCCCTCTAGCGAATCGATGTCACTAACTTTGGCAGGTAAAATATTGGATCGAGATGTGCTTATAGATTGTTCATAAGTTAATTCTGTCGATGGTTTCTTTTCGAGCGTTTTTGCTATATTAGTTCGAACCTCTATCATCATTTTGTTAGTAGCTTCCATTGTTTGAGAAACAGAAAGAGGCACATGCTCTGCTTTGGGTAATTCTTCCGTAAAAATTTCTATAAACCTAGCGCTTATTAACCCTATGTCTCGTTGCTTAAGATTAGTGCATTCCCCACATTTTTCGTTCAAACCTTTAGATATAGCGTCTTGCGCTATTTGAGGATTTATCTTGTAGTTTTGACCGATTACGGCGATAAGCTCTTTATTATTACTAAGCGTTTCCCATAAAATGATATCAATTCGTCCACTTTTTAATTCATTAGAAACTCTTCGTGCAGATATAATAACTGCTTTTAGTATAGGCTCTTTTCTGAACAAAGAGAGGAGCTTTTCAACGGCCTTTTCTCCAAAAACCGTTGTTATTAACTCTGCTCCCTTTATACATATCTGGAATAATATTTCCATATAGCAGATTAATCCTATAATAAAAAAGCGTTAGAATTAATTCTAACGCCTTAACATTCTTAATGTTATGTAATTGCTCTTGATCTCATAACCAACCCTTTGTTGTCTGATATTATAGCAGTATCGAGATATTACTACAAGGATTAGGTTAGAGCGACAGTTGGCTTCAGTAGAGTAGTTTGACTATTATACTTACGATGAGCGAGGCAAGACACTACGTTGTGACAGGATTGTGACATAAAAAAACTCGCCCTAAGTATAGAATTAGAGCGAGTCCGCCACTTACTCGACGATAAACTGGCGGGGACGACGGGGATCGAACCCGCGACCTTCAGATCGACAATCTGACGTTCTAACCAGCTGAACTACGTCCCCAACAAAAATCCCGATATGATAAAAGTGGTGTTATTTTAGCAATTCCGGCTTGTCTTGTCGAGACAAATTTTTAATCCCGATTTTGCGTTTAAGGACCGTTAATGTACCCCCCTGGGGGGGCCGGTCCGAAATTTTCCGGCCTTATTTCCGGCGGCTCTCTTTTTTGAAGGCTGCCGCGCCTTCGAAGATGAGAAAGGCCGACAGGGCGAGCAGGATAAAGATAGTGATGTCGTTTGCGCCGATACCGGGCCTGCCCGATGCCAGGCGCACCAATGTGGGTTTGACCAGCAGGATGAGCGCGGTTATCGAGGTCACAAGCATAAAGACCGTCGCAAGAAGGACATGGAAAAATTTCATCTTACTCTTGAAGAGCCACAGGCTGATGATCAGGAGCACAAACCCCGCCAGAAGCTGGTTACTGGCGCCGAAGACCGTCCAGAATACCTTCCATGCCGGGATGACGTTGCCGTCCGCGTCAACGATCTTCTGCATCAGGAAGACGGCGGGCAAAAGAAGCGTGATGAAGCTCGCGATATACGGGCTGAAACGGTTGCGCATACCGGCCAGTTCTTCAAATATGTAACGGCCGAGACGCGTCGCCACATCGAGCGTGTCATACACAAATGTTGCGAACGCAAGGAGCGCAAAATTGAGCGCGAAGGCGTGCGGTATGCCCAGGCGGTCCAGGAATGTCGCGATACCGCTCGCGTAGATCATGTTCGGATCTTTGAGCGCATTCGCCTGCGACGCCCCGAGAACCATAAGGGTCGAGAGGGCGATGATAGCCACCGCGCTTTCCAGGAGCATCCCGCCATACCCGACAGGCGCAGCGTCGGTCTCCTTATGGAGCTGCCGCGAAGTGGTGCCGCTTGCCACCAGCGCATGAAACCCCGAACATGCGCCGCATGCGATCGTGATGAAGAGTATCGGGAAGAGAGGAAGGCCCGAGGGGTTCTGCCAGGATATGAACGCCGGGTACTCGACATGCAGACCCCCGAAGAGCGATCCTATCGCTATACCGATGAAGCTGACAAAGACCGTCCCTGCCAGGAAGAACCCTCCCATATACCCGCGTGGCTGCAGGAGGAGCCATACCGGGATGACCGAAGCCATAAAGCAGTAACATAAAAGGAGTATATCCCATGTCTGACGCACTTCCATCCCCGGTATCGGCGGGATATACAACGGGAAGAGATTCCCCGCATAAATACACCCCAGTATCAACGGCGCAAATATAGCGGTTGCGAGAGCCAGGTTCATCCTGAAACGCTTGACCGCTATGCCCATCGCCAGAGCAAGGCCGAGGTATAGCATTGAACTCGATGCCACCTTGCCGCCGTTCACCGGCTCAACGAACGTGTTCACCGTAATATCGGTAAAGACGGTTATTATGTACATGAGCGAAAACCACAGGAAGATGAGGAATACGATAAACGCCCGAGGCGGCATGTAATTCTTGACCACCTCAGCGATCGACCTTCCCTCGTGCCGTATCGAAGCTACGAGGGCGCCCATATCGTGTACGCCGCCGATAAGGATGCCGCCGATGATTATCCATAACACGGCAGGGCCCCAGCCGAACCATAGACCCGCCAGGATCGGGCCGACGATCGGGCCCGCCGCGGCGATGGCCGAAAGGTGCTGGCCCAGGAGATAGGTCTTATGGATCGGTTCGTAATCCATGCCGTCGCGAAGCGTATGCGCGGGGGTCTTACACCTGTCGTCGAGGCAAAATGATCTCTTCAGGAAAAACCCGTAGATGAAATACCCCGCCGCTAACGGCACGAATAAAAGTATGACGGTGAAGAAGAGGTTCACAAATACCCTTTCTTTTAAGCATCCATTACATTACAACTCTTTTGAGGGGCCATCTTGTTGGAATCGGTGTGATATGGCTGGCGGAACAGGGCTCGGTCCTCCGCATAAACTAATCTCTCTTTTGTGGCCCGCCTTCGCAATCAACTGTCAAACGAATCGGTGCTTCGGCGGGCTCATCCGCCGAAGCCTTCTGTCGTCTGCCTGTTGTTGGCGAAGGCGGATGGTGGGCGGAACAGGGCTCGAACCTGTGACCTCTTGAATGTAAGTCAAGCGTTCTACCAGCTGAACTATCCGCCCGAAAAGGGTTATTTATGGTCCGGCCGCGAGCCGGGCTTCATTACGGGGATGCCCTTCCTGCACATAGGGCATGCCTTTTCGTCAAACGTCTCGACGCGTATCTTAGCAAGCGCCTCGAACCTGACGCCGAGATCCGCGCCGTTATCGCTCCTATCGATGATGGCGCCCGCGCCTGCTATCTTACCGCCGGAGCCCTTCACGACCTCCATGACCTCTCTGGTCGAGCCGCCGGTCGTCACCACGTCCTCTACTACCAGCGCACGCTCCCCCGGATTGACTGAAAACCCCCTGCGGAGGACCATCGCTTTGTCCTGCCTCTCGGCGAATATGCCGCGCACGCCTAGCGCGCGGGCGACTTCATACCCCAGGGTGATTCCGCCGAGGGCGGGGCCGACCACAAGATCGACCTTATCTTTGGAAAACCTGGCCGCAAGTTCCTTCGCGAGCCTTTCGGCGACCTCCGGATGCTGCAGTATGAGGGCACACTGGAGATACTTCCCGCTGTGGAGCCCGCTCGAAAGACGGAAGTGTCCCTCCAGGAGGGCACCATACTTATCGAACAGCTTTAAAACGTCCTTTTCGGTCATATCGTCATCTCTTCTATGATCTCTTTTGCCGCCCGGACAGGGTCGGCCGCCTCGGTGATCGGCCGGCCCACGACGATGAAGTTCGCGCCGTTCCTTACCGCTTCCGCCGGGGTCGCTATCCTCTTCTGGTCGTTCTTTGCCGCCCAGGCGGGCCTGACGCCGGGCGTCACTATGATAAAACCCTCTCCCGCGTTCTCCCTTATGAGTTTGGCTTCGGACGGAGAGGCGACGACACCGTCGGCCCCCGCATCTTTGGCGATCAACGCAAGCCGGACGACTTCTTTCTGTATGGTATCATGTATGCCTACCTTCTTCAACCCATTTTCATCCATGCTCGTAAGGATCGTGACGGCAAGGACCCTCGGCCTCTCTATGCCGAGGCGCTGGGCCTCGAGCTTCACCGCGCCGCATGCCTCTTTCATCATGTCGTAGCCGCCCAGGGCATGCACATTTAAGATGAATACACCGAGCCGGGTCACAGACGCGGCGGCCCTGGCGACGGTATTCGGTATATCATGGAATTTCAGGTCGAGGAATATGTCCCGCTCCCGCTCCTTTATCGCCTCCAATATGCCCGGCCCGCATGACGAGAAGAGCTCAAGACCCACCTTGAACACCCTCACATCGTTCCTGAGCTTGTCTACCAGCGCAAGCGCCTTCTTTTCGCTGTCGACATCGAGCGCAACTATAAGCCTATCGTTCGCCTTCATCCGGTCCTCAGCTTTCCGACAATGCCTTTTACATTCTCTATCCCGTGTTCTTTCATGTACTCTTCGATACCTCTCGCTGTGGCTGCCGCTGCGCCCGGATCCACAAAATTGGCGGTACCCACCTGGATGGCCGCTGCGCCCGCGAGCATGAACTCGAGCGCATCTTTATGGTCCATGATCCCGCCCATCCCTATTACGGGGATGCGGACCTTATTATAAACGGTCCAGACCATGCGAAGCGCGAGCGGCTTTATCGCCGGGCCGCTCAAACCGCCCGTGACATTTCCCAGCACCGGTCTTTGTGCCTCTATATCAACGGCCATTCCCAGAAACGTGTTCACGAGGGAGACCGCGTCCGCGCCCGCTTCCTCGGCGGCCTTCGCTATCCTGGAGATATCGGTCACGTTGGGGGATAGTTTTGCTATGACGGTAAGGCCTGTCGCGCGCCGGACCGCCTTGACCGTCTCGTACGTACCTTTCTCGTCCTGGGCTATCAGACGGTCCTTACCGCCGTACCGTATATTCGGGCAGGAGAGGTTCAGTTCGAGCGCTGCGGCTTTAGTGCCGACGGCCTTTGCCAGCTCCTTGAACTCGTCTTCATCATCCCCCGCGATACTTGCTATCACCGGGGTCCCGAACTTTTTAAGGGACGGGAGCGTCTTCTTAAGGAATATATCTACACCTTTATTCTCGAGCCCGATCGAATTTAGCATACCGGAAGGCGTCTCTATGACACGGGGCGGCGGGTTGCCTATCCTGGGGCGCAGGGTGACCGTCTTGGCCACGATAGCGCCCAACGACCGGATGTCGGTCAGTTCTCCGTACCCGTCCCCGAACGTCCCCGACGCCGCCATGACGGGGTTCTTCAGTTTCAGCTTTCCTATCTTTACGCTCAGATCCGGCTTCACCAGATTATCTCCTTTGCGTTAAATACCGGCCCGTCCTTACAGACCATCTTGTATTCGTATTGGGTATTGGGTATAGGGTATCGGGTATCGGGTTTGGTAAATTGCGATCTGACTTTTACCGGACAGCCGAGGCAGACTCCCACGCCGCAGGCCATCTTCTCTTCGAGCGAGACCTGGCAATCGGCGTTATGCGCCGCGGCGATCTTAGCTACCGCTTTCAACATTGCGTTAGGACCGCAAGCGTATACGGTCCATGGTCCATGGTCGACGGTCGACAGTAAAGACCCTAAGATTTCAGTGATGAATCCTTTGCACCCTTCGCTCCCGTCTTCCGTTGAAACTAATGTTTCTATGCCAAGTTCTTTAAACTCTTTTTTGCAAATTAACTGTTTTTTTGTTTTTGCGCCTATTAAGGCGTATATTTTTTTACCGTGGGCCGTGGACTGTGGACTGTGGACTAATTTTTCTGCCAGCGCAACGAGCGGCGCGACCCCCATGCCGCCGGCGACGAGTACAACTGTGGACCGTGGACTGTGGACTGTGGACTTAATGTCGAACCCTTTCCCCAGCGGCCCGATCACGTCGAGAAGCTCTCCCGGTTTACGCCTAGCCAATATCTCCGTGCCCTTGCCCACGACCTCATATAATATCTCGATCCCGCCCCTTATTATCCTGTGTACGCTGAAAGGCCTGCGAAGCAGCGGATCGACAGCGTCGGAAGGGCGCACCTCTATAAATTGGCCCGGTGCCGTCGCGCGCGCAAGATACGGCGCCCCGAGCCGCATCTTGTAGTACCGCGGCCCTGCCTTCCTGTTCTCCAGTATCTTCGCGCTAAGTTGTCTCATATTTCAGAAAAAGCTCAGCTGCTTCTCGGGGTCTTCCTCGCCCTTCCTGAAGACACCCACCTTCCCGTATTCCCCGTCGTAACCGGGCATTATCTCCACTTCCCCTTTGCGCGTGTTCATGATCCCTTTCGCTATCTTCGCGGGGCATCTCTCTTTCAACTCTTCTTCGGGGGCATCGAGCAGTATCGCGAACTCGTTCCCGAAATTCTTTATCATCTGGAAATACTCCTTCTCCACGGTCATCGAATCGGGGCTGAAGCCGAGCGCGTCGCCGATGATCTCGGCGAGCGGCACCATGCTCTTGAAAGGCGGGCTCGACTCCGACACGAAGCCCTCCGGCCTGTCGGCAAGGCCCTCGAGCCGGTGGAGGACGCCTATCGTTACCGGCTTGCCGCATACGGGACACTTATTATTCACCCTCATCGCCTCTTTCGGCTCCAGGCGTGTCTTGCATACCCTGTGGCCGTCCCAGTGGTATTTACCCTCCTCCGGGAAGAACTCTATGGTGTAGAGAAATCTCGACCTGTCTTTCTTCTTCAATATATCTATGAGCTCCTTATACCCGAACCTCGTCTTAAAGACATTTGCCTCTCTCCCTATTTTGGAAGGCGAATGGGAATCGGAATTCGAGGTGAGGCAGAACCTGTCAAGCTTTGACCATCTCCAGTTCATGGCCGGGTCGCTGGAGAGGCCCGTCTCTATCGAAAATACCTTGGGCGTCTCCGCCTCGAAGCACTCCTCGGGGGAGTCAAACCCGGAATTCGAGCCGAATATGCTGAAGTGCGGCGTCCACGCGTGGCTCGGCACGACGAATATATCGGGATCTATGGCAGTGAGGAGGCGCACCATCCTGTCGCACTCCAGTGCCAGTATGGGCCGCCCGTCGCTCGCGAGGTCGCCGTATTCGCCTACGGCCCTGTTTATCTCTTCGACGGCATTGAAGCTGGGCGCGAATATTATATTATGGACCTTCCGGGTCCTGCCCGCCTTGAAGTATATATTGGACACCTCGGCCGTAAGGATGAAATATACGCCGTCATGAAGATAGATGCCGTACTCGGTCTCCTGGAGCTTGTTCTTCAGCTCCGAAAGCCACATGGGGTGGGTGAAGTCGCCGGTGCCGAGCATCGACATCCCTTTTATCTTAGCCCACCTGGCAAGCGATGCCAGCTCCATCTCCCTGGATGTGGCGCGCGAGTATTTCGAGTGTATGTGGAAGTCGGCTATGAACGGCATCGTCGTCTCATATCTTCCCGTCTTTCACGGCAGGCCGGCCGCCGGCAAAGACGTGCGTGACCTGTGACCTCAATCTCCAGCCGATGAAAGGAGAATTTTTCGATCTTGATTCTATCGAATCTCTGGCATAGACGTATTCCCCGGCGGGGTCGATCACTACCACATCTGCCGGGCTTCCCTTTTCCAGCGTCCCTGCCGTAAGGCCGAGAAGCTTCGCCGGGTTGAGCGACATCTTCTCGATAAGCCCCGGCCACGAGATGATGCCTTTATCCACAAGCTCCATCACAGAAATGCTGAGAGCGGTCTCAAGGCCGATTATGCCGAACGGCGCGAAGTCGAACTCGACGTCCTTCTCGCTATCCGTGTGAGGGGCATGGTCCGTCGCGATCACGTCGATCGTGCCGTCGCCCAGGCCTCTCTTCACCGCCTCGACATCGTCTCCGGTCCTTAAGGGAGGGTTCATCTTCGTATTGGTATCATACGTGACGCAGCACCCGTCTGTCAGCGCAAAATAATGCGGGGCCGTCTCTGCGCTCACCTTCAGGCCCTCCTTCTTCGCCTTCCTTATAAGCTCTACGGACTCCTTACAGCTGACGTGGGCTATATGCAGTGGGGACGATGCCCTGCCGGCCAGTTCGAGGTCCCTCTTCACCCTCTCGTATTCGGCCCTGCGCGGTATCCCCTTAAGCCCCATCTTCGTAGATATGAAACCTTCGTTCACGACACCTTTGCCCGATATCTTCCTGTCTTCGCAGTGCACTATCACAAGGACCGAGTTCTTGCCGGCGTCCTTTAGCGCTTCCAGCATGAGGGCCCCGTCATCGACGGACGAGCCGTCGTCCGATATCGCAACTATCCCTTCTTTCTTCATGCCGCCTATATCGGCTAATTCCTTCCCCGCCCTCTTTAAGGTTATCGCGCCGACCATAACGACCCTTGCCATGGCGTCTCTCTTTATGGCAGCCGAGAGCTCCTTCACCGCTTCAGGGCTGTCTATGGCCGGGTCGGTATTGGGCATGCATGCGACGGCCGTAAAACCGCCGCGCAGGGCTGCGCGGGTCCCCGTCAGGATCGTCTCCTCGTCCTCCCTGCCGGGCTCCCTCAGGTGTACGTGCATGTCGACAAACCCGGGTGCTACTATCCTGCCGGAGGCGTCTATGACCTCGCCCCCGTTTATTTTCAAACCCTTCCCGACGGCTTCGATCTTTCCGCCGGAGATGACTATATCAGAAACGGCGTCTATCTTATTCTTAGGGTCGATGACCCGGCCGCTCTTTATCAGATATTTCATGATACCTCTTTTGCCGTAGCGACAAGGTAAAGGACCGCCATCCTCACCGCTATGCCGTTCGTGACCTGTTCCAGTATCACGGAATTGGCCCCGTCGGCCACCTCGCTCGACATCTCTACCCCGCGGTTTATGGGGCCGGGGTGCATGACGACGATATCCTTCTTGCACTTTTTGAGCCTCTCTACGGTGAGGCCGTACTGTTTGAAATATTCCAGCTTCGACGGGAAGGCGAGCGCTTCATCCCGCTCGAACTGCATCCTGAGGACGTTGACGGCATCGGCGCATTTGAGCGCGTCGTCTATATCGTGCGTCACCCGCACCCCCATCTTATCTATGCCGGGCGGTATGAGCATCTCCGGGGCGCATACGGTGACGCGGGCGCCCAGTTTCGTCAGACCCCATATATTTGACCTGGCGACCCGGGAGTGGGAGATGTCGCCCACTATGCTCACGTTGAGGCCTTCGATCCTGCCCAGTTTCGACTTCAGGGTGAACATATCGAGAAGCGCCTGGGTAGGATGCTCGTGCCATCCGTCGCCGGCGTTCACCACGCTCGACTTCACCGCGCGCGAGAGGATGTTGGGGGCGCCGGAACAGTTATGCCTGACCACTATTATATCTATCCTTAGGGCTTCTATATTCCTGCCCGTGTCTATGAGCGTCTCGCCCTTCCTCACGCTCGACGATTCCACCTCTATATTTATGACGTCGGCCGAAAGCCGCTTTGCGGCGAGCTCGAAACTTGTGCGCGTCCTAGTCGACGGTTCATAGAAGAGGTTGACGACGGTCTTGCCGCGTAGCGCCGGCACCTTCTTTATCTGGCGCGTCGTGACCTCCTTGAAGCTCCCGGCGGTATAAAGTATATGCTCTATCTCTTCCCTCGACAGCTCTTCGAGCCCCAGGAGGTCCTTCCTTGTCCAGACCATCTTTTTTTCCATTATACCTTCTCGCATACGACCGCCTCATCGATCCCGTCCGTCTCCGACAACCGGACCTCGACGACTTCTTTGGGCGACGTGGGCACGTTCTTGCCCACATAGTCCGCCCGTATCGGGAGCTCCCGGTGGCCCCTGTCGATCAGGACGGCGAGCTGTATCTGCCCGGGCCTCCCGAAATCTATGAGGGCATCGAGCGCGCACCGGACCGTCCTGCCCGTATAGAGGACGTCGTCCACCAGTATCAGCCGCTTCCCTTCGATGTCGAACGGTATCTCCGTGGCATGCACGACCGGCTGCTCCGAGGCCTGGGTGAGGTCATCCCTGTAGAGCGTGATGTCGAGGGCCCCTACCGGGGGCCTCTTCCCGGTGATCGCCTTTATGCTATCGGCAAGCCGTACGGCAAGGTGCGCCCCGCGGTTCTTGATCCCCACTATGGCGACATCTTCCAGCGGCCTGGCCTTCTCCACTATCTCGTGGGCGACCCTTTCAAGCGTCTTCGCCATAGAACCCTTGTCCAGTATCTTCGACTTCTCTTTAAGCGTCATCTATCCACCCCATAGGCATAAAAAAACCCGCCTCTCTCTTCGACAGGTGGGTCATATATTTCCATCTTTTTGCTCCTTTCCCGGCCTCTCAGGACCGGATTTAAAAGGGCCTATTTCGCCTGAAAACAATATTATGCTACCATAACATACGGGCATTGTCAACTACTTTTTCCCTGCGCGCGGGCTCATGAAGGCATGTCAGATGATGACCACGAACTCTCCCTTTGGCTCTTTTGACCCAAAGTGTTCTATTGCGGCGCTCACTTTACCCCTGATAAGTTCTTCGAATTTCTTGGTCAACTCCCTGGCCAGCACTATCTCGACATCGCCGTAGACCTCGAGTATATCGGCCAGGAGCCTGGCGATCCTGTGCGGCGACTCGTAGAGGATGACGGTCCTCCCTTCGCTCTGTAATCTGGCCAGCTGGTTCTTCCTCTTTATGGGTTTATTTGACAGGAACCCTTCGAACGTGAACGCGTTGGTCGGTTTACCCGATATCGTAAGGGCCGCCACAAGGCCTGAAGGGCCGGGTATGGGCACGACCGGGATATTCTCCCCTATAGCCAGTCGTATTATGCTGTAACCGGGGTCCGAAATGCCGGGCGTGCCGGCATCAGAGACGAGGGCGACGGACTTCCCCTCTTTCAATAACCCTATGATATAGTCGGCCTTCCGCACCTTATTGTATTCGAAGTAGCTCGTGGTGGGGGTCTTTATCTGGTACCTCTCCAGCAATATCCTGGTGTGGCGGGTGTCTTCGGCGGCTATCATGTAGACCGACTTCAACGTCTCGATCGCCCGGAGCGTGATATCCCCGAGATTACCGATAGGAGTAGCGACGATGTATAACGTACCGGGCATAGTTAGTTAGGGGTTTGGGGTTAGGAGCTTGGAGTGTTGGGAATTCTTCTCCCAACCCCATACTCCTAACTCCCGACTATCATTCAACCGTCACCGATTTCGCCAGGTTCCGGGGCTGGTCGATATCGTATCCGAACTCTTTGGCGACGTAATACGCCAGAAGCTGCAAAGGTATGACCACGAGAAGCGGGGAGAAGAGCTCATCTATCCTGGGGACCTCTATCAGGTAATTTATCTTGTGATGGAGTATCTCTTTGTCCCCCTCCGTAGCTATGGCTATGACTATCCCGCCGCGCGCCTTTATCTCCTGTATGTTGGAGAGCATCTTATCATAGGTCTTCGACCGGACCGCGATACAGACGACCCATGGGTTTTCATCTATGAGCGCTATCGGGCCGTGCTTCATCTCTCCGGCGGGGTAACCCTCGGCGCTTATATAGGATATCTCTTTCAGTTTCAGCGCCCCTTCGAGCGCGTTTGGATAGTTTATGTTCCTCGCCAGGTACAGGAAACATGACTTATTCTGTTTCTCTATATAATACCGCTTGAATTCTTCCGCATAAGCCGCGATCGTATGATAATCCGACTTATACTCGAGGAGTATCTCTTCCATGAGACCGGGCGCTTTCCTGAACTCCCTGAGCAGGGACTTGTGCCTTGAAGGGGGGATCGTCTTCCGCAGCCGTGCCAGATAGAGAGTGACGAGATACAGGATGGCCAGCTGCGCCGTATACGCCTTTGTGGATGCGACCGCTATCTCCGGCCCGGCGTGCGTGTATATGACCCCGTCCGATTCGCGCGCGATCGAGCTCCCCACCACATTGCATATAGCAAGAGTCTTCGCGCCTCTTTCCCTGGCCCTCCTCTGGGCCGCAAGGGTATCGGCCGTCTCGCCCGACTGCGATATTATGATGACGAGCGTATCCTTGTCGACCACAGGATATTTGTACCGGAATTCGCTCGAGGTATCGACCATGCACGGTATCCCCAGGCACTCTTCGAGCATATATTTGCCCGTCAGGCCGGCATGATAGGCGGTGCCGCAGGCGACTATGGCGATGCTCTTCAGGCGCTTCAGGTCCCATTCTTTTATTTTGAGCTCGTCAAATGAGACCTCATCTTTTTTAACGCGTTCCCCTATGATCTTTTCGAGAATATCGCCCTGTTCGAATATCTCCTTCAGCATGAAATGGCGGTAACCCGCCTTCTCCGCCTGGCTGATGTCCCATGTGACCTTTGAGGGCTTTTTATAAACAACGTTGCCTGCCGAGTCCTTTACGATGACCTTTTCCTTCGTAGCGATAGCTATCTGATGATTTTCCAGATATATGACATCTTTCGTATAATCGAGAAGGGCCGTCGGGTCGCTTGCGAGGAAATTCTCGTTTTGGCCTACGCCTACGATAAGGGGGGAGTCGCGGCGGGCCCCTACCAGCCTCCCGGGCTCGCCCTTGTGGATGACGGCGACGGCGTACGAACCGGTGAGTATCTTCACGACCTTCCTCACCGTTTCTTCAAGGTCCCCTTTATAGAACTTTTCGATGAGGTGCGATATGACCTCGGTGTCGGTATCCGAGGTGAATTTATGCCCTTCTCTCAGGAGCGACTTCTTGAGCTCCATGTAATTTTCTATGATGCCGTTGTGGACGACCGCGATATTTCCTTTGCAGTCGAGATGGGGGTGGGCATTCGTCTCATTAGGTATACCGTGCGTCGCCCAGCGGGTGTGGCCGATCCCGAAAGTCCCGCCTATGGGCCGGGCGGTGAGGTCCTCTGCCAGGACCCTCAATTTCCCCTGCTTTTTATTGACGTAGATATCGCCGTCCTTAAAGATGGCGACGCCGGCCGAGTCGTACCCCCTGTATTCAAGGCGGGACAACCCTTTCATCAACACGTCCTGGGCCTTTCTCTCTCCTACGTACCCCACTATCCCGCACATGATCTCGCGCCTCCTCCTGCCTGTATATGCCTATGCGGCCCTGGCGGCCGCCTTCTTATTGATCTGAGTGCGCCAGTAATTCAGGATATCCTCTAGCGTCTTTTCGAACGGTATCTCCGGGCGCCACCCGGTCCTCTTCACGAACTTGGTGTTGTCACCCACGAGGATAGGGACGTCGCTCGGACGCATCCTGTCGGGGTCTCTCTTTACGGAGAAGCCCTTTTTGGAAAACCTCTTCAGTATACCCAGCACCTGCTGTATGGTATACCCCCTGCCTGAGCATATGTTATATACTTCGCCCGGCTCCCCCTTTTCAAGAGCAAGCCAGTACCCGCGCACTATATCGCGGACATCGCTGAAATCCCTTACGGCCGAAAGGTTCCCGACGCTGATCTCCGGCCTTTGCAGGCCCGCCTCTATCTTCGCTATCTGATACGCAAAATTGGAGGAGACGAAGACCTCTCCGCGCCTGGGCCCGGTATGGTTAAAGGCGCGTGTCCGCACTATCTTCAGGCCGTAACTCTTATGGTACTGGTACCCGAGAAGGTCCTGGCCGACCTTGGAGACGGCATACGGGGAAAGCGGGTGGAGAAGCGTCTTTTCGTTTATGGGTATCTCTTCTTTCCTGACCTCACCGTACTCTTCGCTCGACCCGGCTATCTGGATGAGCGGGTCTATCTTCAGTTGCCGCACCGCCTCAAATATATTAAGCTCCCCTATTATATTGGTGTCTATCGTCTCGCTCGGCGCGTTCCAGGAAGTCGGGACGAAGCTCTGGGCCGCCAGGTGGAATATCATATTTGGTCTTATCTCGCCTATGATCTCGCGCACGCTGGAAAAATCTTTGACATCGCATTCTTTGATGGTGACCCTGTCCTTGAGGAACTCGATATTGTCCATCTTTGAACGCCACCTCTTTATGCCGAATATCTGCACGTCCTTCCTGCCGAGCAGGAACTCGGCCAGGTGGCTCCCGGCAAATCCCGTGATACCGGTTATGAGACAGCGTGTCATTCTACGACCTTCACCTTTTCTGTCTTATCGGGGGATGAATAGTACCCTATCAGGTACTGTACGGCGCTGAAGTCCTTGTCGGAAAAGAGGGCGGCGTTGCCGCGCATCCGCTCTTCGAGCTTCTTCATGGCGTCCACATAGTAGGTATCCGCTATCCTGATCTTCGCCTGGGCCCTTTCGAACTCGCCGGCATAGCTCCCGCTCATGGAATACCCCTGGACCTGCAGGTCGATCGCTTCCTGCCGCTGCTGTATGGCGGTCGAGAAGATATCTATCATCTCGAGAGGCGGTTTGATGGCCGTCCTGTCATCGAGCTCTTCCAGGAGCTTTGAGCACTTGTCGAAATACTCCTTGGCCAGGTATATCTCGTAGTTCACGTCGTACCGTATCGTGGCGCCGCCTTCGTTCTTCACCGCGCCGGTGGCTGAAGCGCCGTTCAGGAACGCGTTGTTCCCGTTCGAATATTCCTTGGATAAGAGATAGATGAAGTCGATCGCGAGGCGGTAAAAATTGTACTCCGTCTTCGCCGCGTCTATGTTAAGGAGGTTGTTCTGGGCTTCGGCGAAATTCTTGTTCAGCTGCAGCGCCTGTTGGAACGCCTTCTTGGCGTTCTCAAAGAGCCCCTCTTTCTCGAAGATGAGGCCGAGCATATTGTGGGCCTCCGGCTCCCTGGGGTCGGCATCTATGGCCTTCCTTATCATCTCTTCCGCATTCTGGAAATCTTTCTTCTTATAATAGGCCGCGCCGAGACCGTAAGAGGCATCGAAATTATCCGGCTCCATGACAAGCGCCTTCTTGAACTCCTTGATCGCGTCGTTGAGCTTGCCCTTCCCCAGATACCCCTCCCCTGAGGCGACCAGGTCCCCCGCGGTCTTCGTCCCTTCTTTCCATTTGGTGCATCCGGTCATTAAATATGCCGCGCAGAAAAAGAGAATCATCGCGAAAATCAATCCTTTAGGCGTTCTCATGTTTTTCTCCTTAACTGGCGTCCCCACCCGGATTTGAACCGGGGTCATCAGAATGAAAATCTGATGTCCTAGACCAGGCTAGACGATGGGGACGCTTTCAAACAATTTCAAATTACCAATGTCAAATTAATTGGATATTTGTAATTTGTCATTGGTCATTTACTTTTCGCTGTTTCCTTCTCTCCCGAGGCGGCGACCTCTTCCTCGTCCTCCGGCACTATCTTCGCTATGCAGGAGACCTTATCGGCGGTTTCGACCTTCATGAGCCGCACCCCCTGGGTCGAGCGCCCCGTAGTGCGTATGTCCTTGATGGGGCAGCGCACTATCATGCCTTTTTCCGTTATCAGCATGAGCTCGTCCTTGTCGGATACGGCCTCCAGGCCTACCGCTTCGCCGTTCTTCCCGGTGACCTTTATATTTATGATCCCCTTCCCTCCGCGGGATTGTATACGGTACTCTTTAAAGTGCGTCCTCTTGCCAAACCCCTGCTGGGTGACGGTGAGCGCCGTCTGGTCCTGCCGGACGACCTTCATGGCGATGATGGAATCTTTTTTACCGAGCGTTATGCCCTTTACCCCCTTGGCGGCCCTGCCCATGTCCCTGACCTGGGACTCCTTGAACCTGATGGCCTTGCCAAGGCGCGTCGCGAGGAGTATGTCCTCTTCGTTGCCGGTCAGCTCGACCGCTATGAGCTCATCGTCCTTCTCAAGCCCTATGCCGATGATCCCGCCTTTTCTGGGATGCGAGTAGGCCGTGAGGGACGTCTTCTTTATGACGCCGTTCTTCGTGGCCATGATCAGGAACCTGCCCTCCTTGAACTCACGCACCGGGACGAAAGCGCTTATCTTTTCGCCGGCCGAAAGCGAGAGAAGGTTTATGATCGCTTTCCCTTTTGAGGCCCTGCCCGCCTCCGGTATCTCGTGCACCTTGAGCCAGTGCACGATACCTTTATCGGTGAAGAAGAGAAGGTAATCGTGCGTGGAGGCGACGAACAGATGTTCTACGAAGTCCTCCTCCTTCATGTCGGCGCCCGTCACGCCCTTGCCCCCGCGCCGTTGTTTCCTGTAACTCGACACCGGGAGGCGCTTGATGTAACCCGCGTGGCTTATAGTTATGACGACGTCCTCTTCGGCGATGAGGTCCTCTATCTCGAGCTCCTCGAACTCCGCCGTCACTTCGGTGCGCCGGTCGTCGCCGAACGTCTCGGCCATGACCTTCATCTCGTCCTTTATTATCTCGAGGACCTTCTTCTCGCTGGCCAGGATCGATTTGAATAGCTCTATCTTCTTTATGAGGTCGAGGTACTCCTTTTCTATCTTATCCCGCTCGAGATGCGTCAGGCGCTGGAGCTGCATCTCGAGGATCGCCTGGGCCTGCCTGTCCGAGAAGTCGAACTTCTTCATCAACTCCTCTTTGGCGACCTGGGGGTTCTCCGAAGCGCGTATCGTCTTTATGACCCTGTCGAGGTCCTTGAGGGCTATCTTGAACCCTTCGAGTATATGCGCCCTGTCCTGGGCCTTTTCGAGGTCGAACCTGGTCCTGCGGACGACGATCTCTTTCCTGTGCTTTATGAATTCCGCGAGCATCTCTTTAAGATTGAGGACCCGCGGCCTCCCGTCCACAAGGGCGAGCATTATGACGCCGAACGTCTCCTGCATCTGCGTGTGCTTATAGAGCTGGTTCAGGATTATGTTGGCATTCTCGCCGCGCCGGAGTTCTATGACGATCCTCATGCCGTCCTTGTCCGACTCGTCCCTCAGGTCTGTTATGCCCTCCACCTTCTTCGCCTGTATGAGGTCCGCTATCGACTCTATCAGGTTCGACTTATTGACCATGTAGGGGATCTCTTTTATGATGATGGCCTCTTTGCCGTTCTTCTGTTCCTCGATGAACGCCCTGGCGTGTATGCGGATGAGCCCCCGCCCTTTCGTGTATGCGTTCTTTATGCCCTCGGTGCCGCGTATTATGCCGCCCGTCGGGAAGTCCGGTCCCTTGACCTTCTTCAGGAGGTCTTTCGGCTCGCAGTCGGGGTTGTCTATGACAAAGATGACCGCGTCCGCCACTTCACGCAGGTTGTGCGGCGGGATGTTCGTCGCCATGCCCACGGCGATGCCGCTCGAACCGTTCACCAGCAGGTTCGGAAGGCATGCCGGCAGGACGGACGGCTCCTGGAGCGAGCCGTCGAAATTCGGCGTGAAATCTACCGTGTTCTTCTCTATATCCAGCAGCATGAGGTCGGATATCTTCGCAAGACGCGCCTCTGTGTACCTCATGGCCGCGGCCGAGTCCCCGTCTATCGAGCCGAAGTTGCCCTGCCCGTCGACGAGCGGGTACCGCATCGAGAAGTCCTGCGCCATCCTGACCAGCGTATCGTAGACCGCCACGTCGCCGTGGGGGTGGAACTTACCGAGCACCTCTCCGACTATCCTCGCGCACTTCTTGTACGGCTTACTGTGCTCGAGAGAGAGCTCCTTCATCGCATAGAGGATCCTGCGGTGTACCGGCTTCAGCCCGTCTCTCACATCGGGGAGCGCGCGCCCCACTATTACGCTCATCGCGTAATTTATGTAAGAGTCCTTCATCTCCTCTTCGATGTAGACAGGCACTACCTTTTCGTTACGTGCGTACATTTTTCTCCTCGTTATAGAACCGTTGGTCCATAGTCGATAGTCCATGGTCCATAGTAAAAACTTTGGCCGTCGACTGTGGACCGTGGACTGTTGACCCGTTCATTTTTCGTATACTATACGTCCAGCACCTTCACTTCGTGCGCGTGCTTCTCGATGAACTCCCTTCTCGGCTCGACCGCCTCACCCATGAGGACCGTGAACATTGCGTCCGCCTCTACCGCATCCTCAAGCGTCACCTTGAGGAGGGTCCTCTTTTCGGGGTCCATAGTCGTCTCCCAGAGCTGAACCGGGTTCATCTCTCCGAGACCTTTGTATCTCTGTATGGCCATCCCCTCTTTACCCACATCCATGACATACCTGAGGATATCTTTCAGACAATAGAAATTTTTCGTCTCCTTCTCCTGCTTTATGGAATAGAGGGGCCTTCTTGTATCCTTCTCCTTTTTCGACGTGCCTTTCTTCTGGGTCTCCTCCGGGGCCGCCATATCGTAATCTTCTATATCCACGCCAAGCTTCTCGACCTTGTCTATTACCTTCTCTATCTCCCTCGCCTCATAAAACTCTATGTGGTCGAGCCGCGGCTTCTCTGCGGAGTCGGGCCCCTCCTTCTTTACGTAGTCGGCAAGCTCATTGTCGTTATACAGGAAATGATCCTCGTGATCCACTTTTACCATATAAATAGGCAGTTTTTTGGTCTTCTTATGCCTAAAACTGATGTATTTTGAGAATTCTACTCCCCGGCGCTCCACAGCATTTGAAAGTCCCTCCACCTCAATAAGGGCATCTAATATGGCCTTCAGCTGCTTATCGGTAAATACGCGCTTATCCTTCCCCCTGATAAGGGACATCCCTTCAGAGCCCAATTCAAGAAGGAGGTTGTTCAGGTCGTCCTCTGTCTGGATATATTCTTCCCTCTTCCCTCTCTTGATCTTAAAGAGGGGCGGTTGGGCGATATATACATGCTCCTTCTCTATCAGGGCGTGCATCTGCCTGTATAAGAATGTCAGTATGAGCGTCCTTATGTGGGATCCGTCGACATCGGCATCGCACATCAGTATTATCTTGAAATACCTGAGCCGCGCCAGGTCGAACTCCTCGCCTACGCCCGTCCCTATGGCTGTGATTATGGTCCGTATCTCCTCGTTGGAGAGTATCTTGTCTAAGCGCGCCTTCTCCACGTTCAATATCTTGCCTTTTAGCGGCAATATCGCCTGGAACCGCCTGTCGCGCCCCTGCTTCGCGCTGCCTCCGGCCGAATCTCCCTCGACCAGGTATATCTCGCATACGGCCGCATCCGTCTCCTGGCAGTCGGCGAGTTTCCCGGGAAGGGCCGCCCCTTCAAGCGCTCCTTTCCTGCGCGTCAATTCCCGCGCCTTGCGGGCCGCCTCGCGCGCCCGGGAAGCGAGCACCGCCTTCTCTATGATCTTGTTCGCTACGGACGGGTTCTCCTCGAAGAAGCTGCCGAGCGCCTCGTTGACGATCGACTCTATGATACCCTCCACTTCGGAGTTCCCGAGCTTCGTCTTCGTCTGGCCCTCGAACTGCGGGTTCGGGAGCTTTACGCTTATGACAGCCGTGAGCCCCTCCCTCGTATCGTCGCCCGATATGGCGGCATCCGACTCCTTCAGAAGGTTCTTATTCTTGCAATACTGGTTGATGGTCCGCGTAAGGGCCGACTTGAACCCGGTGAGGTGCGAACCGCCTTCTATGGTATTTATGTTATTCGCGAAACTGAATATGTTGTCGCCGTAACCGTCATTATACTGTATGGCGACCTCGCCTATGATCTTGTCTTTCTCCTTCGAGAAGTAGATGACCTTTTTATGAAGGACGCTCTTATTCTTATTCAGGAACTCCACGAACGAAATGACGCCGCCCGAGAACTTGAATTCCACTTCCTTCCCTTTGGCCCGCTCGTCCTTCAGCGTTATCCTGATATTCCTGTTAAGGAAGGCCAGTTCCCTGAGACGGTTCGCCAGCGTGTCGAAACTGTAGACGATCGTATCCCCGAATATCTCCTTGTCGGCCTTGAAGGTCACGGCGGTACCGGTGCTCTTCGCCGTCCCTATGACCTTAAGTTTCGACGCGGTCCTCCCTTTCTCATACGACTGGTGGTAGATCTTGCCGTCGCGCCGCACCTCTACTTCGAGCCACTCCGAGAGGGCGTTCACAACGCTCACGCCTACGCCGTGTAACCCCCCGGCAACCTTGTAGACGCGGTGGTCGAACTTCCCCCCGGCGTGGAGCGTCGTCAGGACGACCTCGACCGCGGGTTTCCCCTGCGTCTTGTGCGTATCGACCGGTATCCCGCGGCCGTCGTCCTTTACGGTAACCGAGTTGTCGACATGGACTACGACATCTATGGCTGTGGCGTAGCCGGCCATCGCTTCGTCGATAGAGTTGTCCACCACCTCATAGACAAGGTGGTGCAGACCCCTCTGGGTCGTGTCGCCTATATACATCGCCGGCCGCTTGCGCACGGCCTCCACCCCCTCCAGCACCTGGATGGTGGTGGCATCGTACCTCTTCGTGGCGATCGCCTTTTCTTTCTCTTTCTCGCTGGCGCCCCTCACTGCCGCTTCGGGCGCTTTCTTCTCTTCCTTCTCTATCTTTTTTTTCTTCATCCCCTTACCTTTTCTTTAAGATACTACACATCCCCTATCCTGAACCTCACGTTCCTTATCTTCTTTTTCTTCAGCTTCACCGAGAGCTTTTTGAGTATATCTTTCTTCTTCAGCGTCAATTCGTACAGCCACCCCGAGTCGTCCACGTTCACCACGAGCTCCGCCCTTCGTATGGCGACGGGCCGCGTGTGGCAGGCGGCCTTCCTGCCGGCCGCCCGGCGCCATGCGGCCCTTATATCCTCCTCCGTGACCGCCTTATCTTTCTTCAGGCCGGCTATTATATTTTCCAGTACGCCGTCCAGCGGCCCCTTAGGAGATCCGGCCATGGCGCATCACTTACGTAAGCTGCATCGGTAATACGACATATACATACTCGGTGCCTATCCTAACGACGCCCGGCTTCTCGGGATCGGCTACCTCAAAATGTATCTCGCCGACATCCGCGTTCTTCAGTATGTCCACGAGATAGTCGGGGTTGAACCCTATGGAGATATCCTTCCCTTTATAATCGACGTCGAGCTCTACGCGCGCCTCCCCAAGATACGGCGCGCTCTTCAACAGGACCATCTTGTCGCGCGCGAGGTCCAGCTTCACCGCCTTCGACTCCGGGTTGGTGAAGAGCGCCACCCTCTTCAGCGCCGATAAAAATTTATCCCTGGAGACGACTATCTTCTCTTTCGTCTCTTTGGGCACAACCTGTTCATAATTGGGGAAATCACCTTCTATCAACCTTGATATGACGCGGGTGGACCCGACCTCGAAGAGCGTCTGGTTATCCCCGAAACTTATCTTCACTTCGCCTTCGTCCGTCAAGACCCTGAGCAACTCATTCACGGTCTTTGTGGGCACTATCATCTTTCTCTCCAGCGCCTTCGGGAACTGCATCTTCTCTTCCACCATCGCGAGCCGTCTCCCGTCGGTGGCAACGAGCCGTATATATGCCGGTTTTATCACGAAGAGTACGCCGTTCAGGACATACCTGGTCTCGTCGCTGCTTATGGCGAATACCGTCATGCCCAGCATCGCTTTTAACTTCTTCTGTTCCAGCATGATGAAGTCCTTGTTTTTAAACTCCGGGAGTTGCGGGAACTCGTCTTTGGGCAGCCCCATTATCTTAAAGGTGTTTTTGTCGCATTCAATGTGGATCATGTTGTTCTTTTTGACCGACACGGATATATCTTCGTTTTCCGGCAGCTCTTTTATGATGTCGGCGAATTTCTTCGCGGGGATCGTTATGTTCCCTTCGATCGCGGGTTTTATCTGGATAGCCGATACTATACCTATATCGAAATCTGTTGCCGTAAATACGATATTTTCGCCGGCTGCTTCAACGAGTATGTTGGTCAATATAGGTGAGCTGCTCTTTGCGTTGATAGCGTTCTGGACGCTTTGTATGCCTTTAAGTAAGATATCTTTTTTTGTGTTGAATTTCATTATCTTTCGTCTCCTGTTAGTTCTACTTATCTTTTATAACAAATAGCAGCAGCACTTAGCAGTAGGGTCTGTTGATAAGTGAGTAAGTCATCAACCCCAATAGGAACAACGGATTGAAACCCGGGAGCATGAGCAATATTATAAATACTTATCAACATGATCAACAATCAACTTTTAATATTTTTAATAAGCTTGTCGGTTATATCCCTTAAACCCTCTTTTGACTTAAGGTCGTTCTCTATCTTTTCACAGGCGTGTATAACGGTCGTGTGGTCCCTGCCCCCGAAGTTCTCACCTATCTCAGGTAAAGAGTAATCGGTCAGTTTGCGCGTGAGGTACATCGCGATCTGGCGCGGGTAAGCGACCGCCTTACTCCTGTTCTTCGCCTTCATGACAGAAAGTTTTATGTCGAAATATTCGCTCACCTTCTTCTGGATGAGCTCGATGGTGATCTTCTTCTCCCCCTCCACTATCATATCTTTCAGCACCTCCCTGGCAAGGTCCAGGGAGACATCCCTTCCTATGAGCTTGGAATAAGCGACTACGCGTATAAGCGCGCCTTCCAGTTCCCTGATATTCGTCTTTATCTTCTCTCCCAGGAAGTAGAAAACGTCGTCGGGGAGCGCGATCGTCTCTTTTTCGGACTTCTTTTTCAGTATGGCGATCCTCGTCTCAAAATCGGGCGGCTGTATATCGGTGACGAGTCCCCACTCGAACCGCGATACGAGCCGGTCCTCGAGGTTCTGGATCTCTTTCGGCGGCCGGTCGCTGGAGACGACGATCTGCTTATGGGCGTCGAAAAGGGCGTTGAACGTGTGGAAGAACTCTTCCTGCGTCGACTCCTTGCCGGCGATGAACTGGATATCGTCTATCAGAAGGATGTCCACGTACCTGTACTTCTCCCGGAATTTCTGGGTGGTCCTGTTCTGGATGGCGCCTATGAGCTGGTTCGTGAACTCCTCGCTCGATATGTAGAGGATCTTCGTCTTGGGGAACTTCTGGACGGCGCTCTGCCCTATGGCGTGCATCAGGTGCGTTTTGCCCAATCCTACACCGCCGTATATGAAGAGCGGGTTGTACGCCTTTGCGGGGGATTCGCAGACGGCCATCGACGCGGCATGGGCGAACCGGTTGCTTGACCCGACGACGAAGCTCTCGAACGTATACTTGGGGTTGAGGCCTATCTCTTTCGGCGAGTCCGGGTTCTGGCGCGCGAACGGCCAGAACGGCTTCTCTTTCTTCGGCTCTTTTTTACGCGCGGGGTCTTCCCGCAGGGCCTCTTCGTCGCCCATCTCCTTGAGAGCGAATTCTACGCCGAGCTCTTTGCCGACGGCCTTTGCTATGCACGAACGTATCACATCCATGTACCGCTCGAGAAGCCAGCTCTTGAAGAACTTATTCGGGACTTCCAAAGTTATCGTGTCGGCGTTTATGGATGAGCACCGTATCGGGCCGAACCAGATATCGAACGTCCGGTCGTTAGCGAGCTCCTTTTTGATCATCTCCCGGGCCTTGACCCATACGGCTCCGCCGTCAATCGCCATAATATAGGACCTTACTTTGAGTTATCCACAACCCAATAACAACTTTTCAACACGAAAAAGGGGTTATCCACAAGTTACAAACAAGCATCGCAGCCGCGACGTTCAGTTATTATAGTAGATTATATAAAGTAGTGCAAGAGAAAAATGAGCCCGCCATTAAATGTATTGACTCAATTATTCTTTATGATATAATTTAGCACACGCAATTTTGCTTTCGGGGGAAGACCGTCAGCTTAAAACAGGAAAGGGATGACCATGAAGTATACGCTAAGGGCGAAATCGAACCTCAGGAGAAAGAGAAAGCACGGGTTCAGGAAGAGGATGAAGGACCGCTGGGGCAGGGCCGTTCTGAAGAGGAGACGACAGAAAGGCCGGCACAAGCTCACCGTATGATCTCCGACGGAGATTTTCCGAAAGAAGAACATCTTTTAAAGACAGGGGATTTCAGGAAGGTCTATAAGAACGGGTCGGCCCACAAGAGGGACCCCCTCTTTTTGTACCGCCTGCCGAACGCCGGGGAGACGATAAGGGTCGGTTTCTCGGTGAGCTCGCGCAGCATAAAACTGGCGACAAGACGGAACAGGATAAAGCGGCTTTTGCGCGAGGCATACCGGTTGAACAAGGCGAAGCTTAAAAAAGGGTTCGATATAGTCATAGTGGTGCGCAGGGATCCGTCCCCCGCATTGGCTTATAAAGATATAGAGAAGAAGTTCCTGGGCGTTGCCGGAGAGGCGGGTATATTGAAGTGAAGAAGATAGCCATTTGCATGCTGAAGTTATATCGTAACTATCTATCACCATTGAAGTTACAATGCTGCAGGTTTTACCCATCCTGTTCGGAATACGCCATCGGGGCCATAGAGAAACACGGCCTTTTATCCGGCGGCCTGAAGAGCATAAAGCGCATCCTGAGGTGCAACCCGTTCTCGCAAGGCGGGTACGATCCTGTCAAATAAGAGAGAGTAATATATCATGGAAAAACGGCTTGTCCTGGCAGTGGCATTATCGATATTGATCATCGTCTCATTCCAGTACTTCTTCGTGAAACCTCCTGTCCGCGCGCCGGATGTAAAGGGTGTGGTGAAGGAAGATACGGCGCCCGTCCGGGCCGTTGTTAAGGAAGCGGCGGAACTGCCCCCATCCTTAGAGGCGCCCTCAAATATCGCTTTCGAAGAGGAAGAGCTTGAGGCAGATGCCGGGAAATATATCCTAACCTTCAGCAACGTCGGCGGTTCAATAAAAAAGATACGCCTGAAAGAGCATAAGAACCCGCATTCCACCGAAATGTTAGATTTGGTTGATCTAACAAATCCAAAGATGTATGTATTCTCTTTCTCCGATTCGACAGGCTCCCTCCCTTTCGACACAATAAAATATAATATCGAGAAGAGCGGTGACGATATAATCGCTTCTGCCAGGATAGGCGATATCGAAGTTGTGAAAAGATATGTATTACATAACTCTAAGCATATCATAGAGTTAGATATAGCAATAAAGAATATATCCGGCTCCTCGAGATCTTTCGGTTACAGAATAATAGGTGGTTCTGGGCTTAAAGAGCCGGATCCACAGGATGTAAGATTTATTGAAGTAAGATCCAAGGTGAACGGCATCATATTAAATTTTAAACATCCGAAGAAGGGGCGTATTACAAACCCCGGCATAGTGAGTTGGACCGCCATCAAGAATAAGTACTTCTGTATCGTGATGAAACCGTTCGGCGCGACGAAAGACCAGTTCTATAGCGAGGCGAAAGACGGTCTATTCAGCACAGGTATAGAATCGCCCTTGATCGAGATCCCATCGGGATCCGTTGTATCTCAGAAATTCATTCTTTATGCGGGGCCAAGCCAGATATCCCTGCTGAAGGAAGTGGGATTCGAATTTGCAGAGAGTGTAGATTATGGATTTTTCGGCGGGATAAGCAGGGCGCTCATAGCTGTGATGCGATTCTTCTATTTCCTTTTACATAGTTGGGGTCTATCCATAATCCTCCTCTCCATATTTTTAAACCTTATACTATCCCCTCTCACATTTAAAAGTTTTAAATCTATGCAGAAGATGCAGGCCCTCCATCCGCAGATGGAGAAATTGAAGGCACAGCATAAAGACAACCCGCAGAAATTGAATAAAGAGATGCTGGAGTTGTATAAAAAATATAAGATAAATCCTTTAAGCGGCTGTCTGCCGATGCTCCTGCAGATGCCGATATTCATCGCCCTGTATAACGCGCTTATACGGTCTATAGAATTACGCGGGAGCACATTCTTATGGATAAGAGATCTCTCTCTGCCGGATGCGGTTAAGATCCCGATCACATTACCGATATTCGGTGACAGCATAAATATTCTGCCGCTCCTGATGGTCGGAGCCATGGTACTTCAACAGAATATGTCTACAAAGCAGATGGGCAGCGCCGTTACCGATGAGCAGAAACAGCAACAGCGGATGATGTTGATAGTTATGCCTATCGTATTCGGGTTCATATTCTATAATATGCCATCCGGGCTCGTGTTATACTGGATAATAAATACGGTATTGACCGTTGTCGAGCAATACGCGATATTTAAGAATATATAAAAGATCGTCAAAAGCTTGACAAAAGACGGTTATTCAGGTATATTTCTAGTAAAACGTTCCCCGTGGAACATTCCATAGACATGGCTAAAGTAATAGCGATATGTAATCAAAAAGGCGGTGTTGGAAAGACGACAACCGCAATAAATCTCGCCACTTGCCTTGCCTTATCAGGTATAAAGATACTGCTCATCGATATAGACCCACAGGGCAACGCTACAAGCGGTTTAGGAATAGACAAGCATACTATAAAGACGAGCGTCTACGACCTCCTGGTGGACGAATCCGACCCAAAATCGGTCATTTTAAAGACCGGCATAGATAACCTTTCCATCATACCGTCAAATTTGAATCTTACAGGCGCAGAGGTTGAGTTGGTTGGCATTATGGGTAGAGAGTATCGGCTCAAAAAGGCTCTTGCCGCAATAAGCCAGGATTACGATTTCATATTGATAGACTGTCCGCCATCGCTCGGTTTATTGACCATAAATGCTTTATCATCAGCATATTCCGTACTTATACCGATACAATGCGAATATTATGCACTTGAAGGGCTGAGTCAACTCTCTAATACTATAAATCTGGTAAGAGAAAACCTGAATCCTTCGCTGCTCATAGAAGGCGTTCTTCTTACGATGGCAGATTTCAGGACTAAGCTTACCAATGAAGTTATAAATGAAGTAAGGAACTTTTTTAAAGAGAAAGTATATAACACTGTGATACCCAGGAATATACGTTTAACAGAAGCGCCCGGTTTTGGGAAACCGATCGCCCTATATGATAAAAATTCGATCGGCGCTCAGAAGTACCAGGATTTCACAAATGAATTTTTAGGAGTAAAGAAAGACGGCTCTGTTACTAGCCAGACAAATTTACATAACGATAGTATTGATAGTAACTTACAAAAAGTTGAGGAAGGAGAAGTTAAATGACTCAAAGCCGAGCTTTAGGTAAAGGGTTGAGCGCACTCATCCCACAAAGGGAAGCGGCAGGTCCGGGTCCCCAGGAACAGGTGATGAACATCCCGATCTCACAGATAAGGACCAGTAAATATCAACCGCGCCTTGAGTTCAACCAGGAGAGGCTGAATGAACTGGTGAGCTCCATACGGGAGAAGGGAGTGGTGCAGCCGGTATTGGTCCGGCGTGTCGATAACGGCTATGAGTTGATCGCCGGAGAGCGGAGGCTGCGGGCCGTAAAGAATCTCGGGATCGCCAACATCCCCGCCATAGTCAGGGAGGTGGGGGAGATCGACATGCTAGAAATGGCGCTCATCGAGAACATACAGCGGGAAGGGCTGAACCCGATGGAGGAGGCCAACGCATTCCAGCGGTTCGCGACCGATTTTAATTTCACCCAGGAGAAGATAGCAAAGGTCCTCGGCAAGGACCGTTCTACCATTGCAAATACGCTTCGCCTTCTCGCCCTCCCGAAAAAGATACAGGAGTACATCTCCAAGAATATCCTGACGGCAGGACATGCGAAGGCGCTCCTTGCCCTCCCGACGGAGAGCGAGCAGCTGCGTGTCGCCACGCTCATAATAAAGAAAGCCCTCTCGGTACGGGAGACGGAACAACTGGTATCCAAAAGGGTCTCCGGCACCAAGAGGAGACAGGCGCTCAAGGACCCCCACATAGGGGAGATCGAATCGCGCCTTCAGCAGGCGCTGGGGACCAGGGTGAAGATATTCCACGGGAAGAAGCGCGGGAGGATACAGATCGAATACTATTCTTACGAGGACCTTAACCGCCTCGTCGATATCTTTGCCCAGAAACCGGGCGCCAACTAATCGGTTGACAGAGAGAGGGTTTTATAGTTAAATAAGCATTCCGCATTCCACGGGGGAGGGTAAATGGACCAACAGACGCTTGTATTGATAAAACCGGACGGTCTTAAGAAATCGCTCACCGGCAATGTCCTGACCAGGTTATCCGAGACGAAGCTCGATATCGTGGCTGCCAAGATAGTCAAAGTATCGCGCGAGCTCGCCGAGCAGCACTATATATCGCTGAAAGATAAGCCGTTCTTCGAAGAGCTTCTGAAATATCTCATGGGGGAGTACCATAAGAAGAAGGTCATGGCGCTCGTATACTGGGGGGAGGATGCGATAAAGAAGGTCAGGACCATCTGCGGCGCGACAAACCCGGAAGAGGCGGATCCCGTCTCCATCAGGGGCGCATACGGCAGGATCACCACGAAGGGTGTCTACGAAAACGTCATACACGCCTCGACGAATGACCAGGAATCGGAGCGCGAGATAAAGTTGTGGTTCCAGCCCGACGAGATCATCCTCGACCTCTACCCGACCAAGACCGTAAAGACATCGGCCCAGCGGAGAGTGTGGGCGTAAAAAGCGGTCCACAGTCGACTGTCCATGGTCGACCGTATAAAGCATTTACTGTGGACCATCGACTATGGACCGTGGACTAACGTAGTTATTACGAGGCGTAAATGATACGATCGATGACAGGGTTCGGGCGGGGCGACGCCAGGGTGAAGAACGGCCAGATCACCATCGAAATAAAGACGGTCAATCATAAATTTTTTGACGCCACGTTAAAGCTGCCCAATAATATCTCCACGTTCGAGGACAAGATAAAAGAGGTGATGCAGAAGAGCGTGGCGCGCGGGAAGATATATATCAACCTCATATATGACGGCGCGCTGGCCAAGGAAGAACGTATAAGCATCAATAAAAGTATCGTTAAAAATTATTACGACGAGCTGAAGCGCCTTAAAAAGCATCTCGGGCTGAAAGACGATATCACCATAAAGGATCTGGCCGCGCTCCCCGGGGTCATAAATTATGAAGTGCGCGAAAAAGGCCTCGGCGAACTCTGGCCGAAGATAAAGAAGGCGCTCGATAAGGCGATCGCGCGGCTCACCGCCGACAGGGAAAAAGAGGGCAGGTCTATTTATAACGATCTCAATGCCAGGGCCGGGAAGATAGAAAAGATGCTGACCGTCATAAAGTCGAGAGCGCACACCGGTCTGGACGAGTACCGTAAAAGATTCGCGGAGCGCGTGAAGGACATCACCGGCGGGCGCGATATAGACAGGGGCCGGCTCGAGATGGAGGTCGCCATATTCGCGAAGAACAGCGATATATCCGAAGAGATCACGCGGCTCAAGAGCCACCTGGTGAATTTTAAGAAGACGATATCCGGGAGCGGCGACGTAGGGAAGAAGCTCGATTTCATAGCGCAGGAACTCCACAGGGAGATCAATACCATCGGTTCCAAGGCGGGCGACTTCAAAATATCGAAGAACGTCATCGAGATAAAGGGCGAGATAGAAAAGATCAGGGAACAGGCAAAGAACGTAGAGTAGACGGTGAGCTCTCATGCAAAAGGCACGTTATTCATAATCTCCGCGCCATCCGGCTCGGGAAAGACGACCCTGTGCAAAAAGCTCCTGGCCGACGGCCTCGACCTCGTGCCGTCGGTATCGGTCACGACCAGGCCCCCGAGGCCGGGTGAGAAGAACGGCGCAGATTACCACTTCATAAAGAACGGAAAATTCAAGGAACTGATAAGGCACGGGGGCTTTCTCGAGCACGAGGAGAATTTCGGTAACCTGTACGGCACCCCGAAAAAATTTATAAAAGACGCTCTCGACAAAGGGAAGTCGGTCGTTTTAAGTATCGACGTAAAGGGCGCGATGAAGGTGAGGGGCGCGTACCCGAAGAACAGCGTCATGATATTCATCCTCCCGCCTTCGATGAGGATCCTGAAGAAGCGTCTCCGCGAAAGGATGTCGGACGGCGAAGAGACGATGGCAGTGAGGTTGCGGCTGGCAAGGAAGGAGATGGCGTGTAAAGATAGATACGATTACAGGGTCGTTAACGATGAATTGCACACGGCATACCGCAAGTTAAAAAATATAATCAAAAGAGAGATCAAAAAGAGACAGGAGAGATCATGCAGGCAGCACCCATAGATAAGTTATACGACAAGGCAGGCAGTACCTATAAGCTGGTGATAATGGCATCCCGCCGGGCGGTGGAGCTTAACGAAGGGGCGGGCAAGCTCGTCGACGCGACACCGGACATGAAGCCGGGGGCGATCGCCCTGAAAGAGATACTCGAAGGGAAGATCTCGTTCAAGATCAAAGAGGAGAAATGACCGCACGTCCGAAGTCGGTGATCCTGGGGGTAACGGGGGGCATAGCCGCTTACAGGGCATGCGAGATCATCACCATGTTGAGAAGGGATGCCGTCGACGTCACCGTCCTCCTTACGCGGGAGGCGAAAGAGTTCATAGCTCCGCTTACGCTCCAGACGCTATCCGGCAATAAGGTCATATCCGATATGTTCGAGCTGCCCGATGAATGGAACCCCGTACATACGTCCCTGGCGGATAAGGCAGACCTTGTCATCATAGCTCCGGCGAGCGCAAATATACTGGGCAAGATGGCCCACGGGATATGCGACGACATCATCACGTGCACCGTACTGGCTACGAAGGCACCCGTCCTGATAGCCCCTGCCATGAACGAGAAGATGTATAAGCATAAAGCCGTCCGGGAAAATATAGAGCGGCTCAAATCCTTCGGTTACAACTTCGTAGGGCCGATCAAAGGGCGCCTCGCCTGCGGGCACGAAGATATAGGCCACATCGCCGATACAAAAGAGATCGTAAGGGAAGCGAAACGGTTTCTACGGTGAACCCCGCATCCAGCAAAAGACCCAAATATATAGTGGTGACGGCCGGACCGACCCGGGAGAAGATAGACCCGGTCCGTTTCATATCCAACTACTCGACGGGGACGTTCGGGTACGAGATCGCCGGGGAGGCGCGCCGCAGGGGCCATCGCGTAACGCTCGTGAGCGGGCCTGCATGCCTCAAGAGGCCGGCAGGCGTCAGGCGGATCATGGTCGAGAGCGCGACGGAGATGCGTTCTGCGCTCTCGGGGGAGTTCAAAAAGGCCGACTGCGTGATAATGGCGGCGGCCGTATCCGATTGGAGGCCGCTGTCGAGCCGGTCGAGAAAGATGAAGAGGGCCACCGGCAGGAAGATCGTGCTAGAGATGGCCGAGAACCCGGACATACTTGCAGGGCTCGGCCGTAAAAAAGGGAATAAGGTGCTGGTAGGGTTTGCCCTGGAGACCGAGCATATGTATACAAATGCCCTGAAGAAATTAAGAGAGAAGAATCTCGACCTTATAGTCGCGAACAGGTGTTCAAAGGGCGGCACGGCTTTCGGTCCCGGGAAGACGGATATAGCGATCATCGACAGGCGGGGAGGCCGGACCTCTGCGCGCGGGAGATCGAAGCGCGAACTCGCCAAAATTATTCTTGACAAGGTTCTTGACCGCACGTATAGTGGCAAATTATGAGGATGATGAAAAGTTCGCGGGGTTTCACTATAATAGAGGTGGTAGTCGTCGTCGCGGTATTCCTTGCGATCATCTCGATATTGGGACCGTTTGTGCGCATGGTCAAAGACCGGGCCAGCGCGATACAATGCGAAAATAATCTGAGGCGCCTCAGCATCGCGCTGCATACGTACGCCTCCGAACACGAAGATGCGTTCCCGCCGGATCTCGGGGCGCTCTACCCGGATTACGTCGGGGACCAGAAGGTATTCGACTGCGCGGCGAGCGGCTCTTTCGGCACACCCGAAAAGCCCGACTATTCGTACGCCCCCGGCCTGACGGAATCGTCGCTTCTCAAGACGCCGATCGTCGAGGACGCCGCCGGTAACCACGGCAGGAAAGGGAAGAATATCCTCAGGGTGGACGGTTCCGTAGAGTGGGCGGGTAGAAGATTTTAACGTACGAGGCGGCTTAGCCAAGTGGTAAGGCAAAGGTCTGCAAAACCTTTATGCTCCGGTTCAAATCCGGAAGCCGCCTCCAATTCTTCAGTAACTTGGCATCATGTGGACGCGTAGCTCAGTTGGTTAGAGTGCTTCCTTGACATGGAAGAGGTCACAGGTTCGACCCCTGTCGCGTCCACCATCCGCCTTCGTCGACAACAGGCAGACGACAGAAGGCTTCGGCGGATGAGCCCGCCGAAGCACCGATTCGTTTGACAGTTGATTGCGAAGGCGGGCCACAAAAGAGAGATAAGTTCATAGGGAGAGGGTATATCCCCCACCACTTAAATGCCCTCGCCTTATAATATAGTTATATCTCAAAATTCCCTCTTAATAATAGTTAATACATAAAAAAGCAAGATATTACCTCTTGTCTATATCATAATAAGCAGGTAAACTTATGATATAAGACGCTAGAGTGCACATTACTTGCCTGTATGTTAAGCAGATCCGGGCAGGTAAATTTTTTTCATCCGTTGTTTTATGTATTTACAAAGAGCGAAGGAAACTATTGGATATGTCAGACGCTAGATCTGGTAGTACTCCTAATGTGATCTTGAATAGACGCCCATTCAGGGTGACGATCGCCATTGTCACCCTGTGGGCGTTTTTACTTAATATTGTAGCATACGATCTGGCCTGGGCTGCCGGAACGCCTACAGAGCTTACTAGCGTCGGCCCTGATAGAGCCGGCGGCCCGGGCGTTGTGAAGGAACTGGACGCTTCGACATTTTCATTACCCCAGTATCTCGGTTCTATCCGCGACTCCTGGTCCCCTAAACCCTATACCCTATACCCTATACCCAATACTATAATCCACATCCAAGACGCCCACTGCAACTATTATGCCCAGCACAAGATAAAAGAGATAATAGAGTATCTGAATAGAGAATACGGCGTAGATACCGTAAATCTCGAGGGTGGGGCGATGGGTTACGACCTGTCCCCGTTTACGGATATACGCGACAAAGATATCCGCGAAAAGGCGACCGACCATTTCGTGAAAGAGGGTTTGGTGAACGGCGCAGAGTACTTCGCCATCAACAACCCGGAGAAGATAGCGCTTTGGGGGGTAGAGGATGCCCGGCTCTATGTCGATAACCTCAATGTCTACAGGAGTTCAGCCGTCCGCAAGGCCGAGATCGAGAAGCATATTAAATCGCTCAACCACATCATCAACAACTTAAAACCGAAGATATATTCGAAAGAGCTTCTCGAGTTCGACCTGGCATATTCCTCATACAAGGCGCACAATTCGGAATTCAAAGATTACCTGTCATACCTCATAACGAAAGCAAAAGAGAGGGCCATCAACGTAAAACAATTTACAAATATCTACATCCTAAGCCGGACGCTCGGCGAGGAGGGGAAGGTCGATTTTAAAAGAGCGAATATCGAACGCGACGTTATGATAGATGCGCTCGGGAAACGGCTTTCGAAAAGCGCTCTCGAGGAACTTGTGGTGAAGACGGTTGAATTCAAGGCGGAGAGGATATCGCAAAAGGAATTTTACGCGTACCTCACAGGTAAGGCGAAAGTCGCCGGCTTGGACATGGACGGCTTCCCCGAACTCCGCAGGTATATTATCTATATCTCTATGTACGAAGCGGTCGATAAGCCGAGCGTCATGGAAGAGATAGATGCCCTGGAAGCGAAGCTTCTGGAAGGCCTATATCGGAACGAGGAAGAGAGGACCTTAAGCCGTCTTTCGAAGAACCTGGCGTTATCGAAGAACATATTCGACATCTCGCTTACCAGGGACGATTACCGTTACTACAAGAAGAACGAGGCGTCGTTCGATATGCGTAACTACGCCGTGTTCATCGAGCGGGAAGCGCCTGCGCGCGGTATCACGGCAAAGCTCGACAACGATATAGCCCACCTCGACAACTATAGGCGGGAGATGGCGAAGTTCTACGAGTATTCATTCAAGCGCGATGAGGCGTTCATACGGAATATTAAGTTAGGGGGTATAGGGTATAGGGTATCGGGTATAGTAACCCGAAAACCAGGGGCCGCGATCCTCGTGACCGGTGGGTTCCATTCCGAGAACCTCGCAGAACTATTCAAGAAGAACGATATCGCCTACGTATCGATCATGCCGAACTTCAGATCCGGCGACGAGTATGAGTGCCCGTACTTCAAGATCCTTTCAGGCGAGAAGAATATCAGGATAAAAGAGTCATTACCGGCGGTCCTCACCGGCATGCTCCCGGTACCGGATCAGCTGAATCCGGCGGTGATGAGAGAGCTCGAAAAAACCCAAAAACCGTTGGGCGCGGGAAGGATGAGGATGCAGGGGGAGCATGCATTTACACAGTTTTTGACGCGCATAGAACCGCTCCTTCTTATGTCTGAGGCCCTGTTGCCCATAATAATAGACAGGGCCATACAAAGATATGAGAGGACGAAAGAGCCGCAGGTTATCAATATAGGGATCGTGGGGGCAGGATATGGCCAGGAACCCGTATCCGTGGCGATCGCCCTTGATAGAAAGATAAGAAGTATGCTTGAGGACCGGCGTCTTCCCGGGGATTCTGTGAAGCTTGCAGTCCATATCATGAGCAGGCCGTCCCCCATGCTCGATAAGCTTAGAGATAATGGAATAAGGTATCCGGCAGATTCGATCGCGCGACAGATCGCTCTCGGCAATATCTCAGAGACCGAACGGGACAGGTATTTTGAAGATACGGGAACAGGGTCAAGGCGCACCCAGGCCCTGAACGATATCATGAAGTTTTATGAAGTCGATCTTTTGGACGATCCGCAGGCAGAGGTGCCGCCTCTCGATGCGCTATTGGTCCACAATATCCTGCAGTATCTGATGCCGGGTGATATGCAAAGTGCGCAAGCGGCATTCGGATATCTGGGTTCAATGGTAAAGCCGGGCGGGATCATTTCAGTCACGTCCCCGGAAGGAACCGCCGACAGATACGTTAAGGCAGCGTATGATGAGATGTTTAGCGGCCGCGGCGGATATGAGCAAGCGAAATTTGAAGGGTTACCCGTAGAGACAGTATTTTTTGTGAAGAAGACACCGCCCGCGCCGCAGGCCGGGTTCGGTCGCCTTGAGGTGATCTCAGGCGTAGCGGTGCTGACGGCAGCGGCAGCGACTTTCCACGCCGCAGGCATCGCCGCGGCGCTCGTTGTCGGGATCGCCGGCGCGCTCGCAGCAGCGCTCTTATTCAGGTATCTCAACCGGGCAACGTCGGAAGAAAAGACGGCCACACCGACACCTCATGAGGCCATGATAAGAGAATTATGGGGAAGCGTTCCGCGACCGATCGGTGATGCGGAATTGCGAAAAGCCATCATAGAAAGATCTTTTTCTGGTGAAGCAGCCATGCGATGGGGTGCTGACACGTTGTCGGACCTTATCGATTTTAATAAATCGAGGGCAGGGACGCTATATATTACGGCTATCATAGAAGCCAGTTTACCCAAGTTAGGGATAATGATACCGGACAATTTTATGTACGGCCCTGCAATGACACCGGAAGAGATAAGATCGGCAAAAGAACGCGCAGAACTCCAGGCCATCGAGAATAGGATATCTCGTTTTACCGATGAATTAAGCGCTCTATTTGCAGACCTTGATCGCATCCGCGGGCTTATCGAAAAAGACCTGATAACGGCGGAGCAGTTAAAAACAGCCACAAGATTATCCGGCGGAAATATGAAAATAGCCTGTGAGACGTTTGCCGCATTGGAAGGTTCGATAAGAAGCAGACAGGATATAGAAAATTTAATAAGATCGGCCGAGCGCAATAACAACATATTTATCATAAATGCGGCCAATTTTGGTATTAATGACACCTTCAGCTGGCTTGCCCGCCATAGAGAATTTATCAATCGTTATGGGACTAACGGTATAGCTGTTTTAGGGCAGGTGCTGCGCTCCGGCCGCGTTCTTTTCGGTTCAAATCAATCTGAGAAGATCTGTGATTTTCTGGAAAAAAATGCAAGATATGTCGAATTATACGGGATGGAATATTTATGTACTGCGGTAGCCGTATTAAATGATGAGCAGCTTCAGAATATGAGCAGCCCTCGTCGCATTAATATCTTCGAACCTACCCTCAACATCGGCAAGGTTATCACAGAGGATAGCATGCTTAACGGTGCAAGGGTATTCTTCGAAGACCTCGTGGCAGCAAATAATGAAAGCGATAGATTGAAGCCAGAGGCCCAATTTAACGAGTCTATAATAAGAACGATTAATGAAAATACCATGTCGCGGTACGGTCTTGACAAGATGCTTATCCTAAGCAGATCCCACAACTTAACAGCAGTGGCTATTTATTTTACGAGAATAAGGCCTGTGGTAGATAAGGTCGGCATACAGGCGTTTATCGACGCAGTAGAAAATAAGGGCGAGATATCCGCAGATCTCGTGGCGGCTATCCCGGAACTTCTCAGGGTAGATCTGACCTTTGCCGGCGCGGGCCATCAAAAGGCTCAAGAATATGCCAACTATATATTGGGCACGATAGCGAAAAGGTCTACCGATGCTCTGCAGGCGCTTGTAGAAGCCACTACAGATACAGATGATGATATAAAAAGAGGCGCATATTCAGTTTTGGATACGGTTATGCCAAATCTCGGCGCTACTCTCAGATTTCACGGCGACATAGGGCCGGTAGGGCGCAAGATCGTCGTAGAATTTCTGGCCATGTCGGACCTTGAAAGATTAAGCCCATACAGGTTATATCTGTACATAGGGCGATTGGCCGAGAACGGGAATACTATAGACCGTATAAAGAACGCGGATAGACGCAGGCAGGCGATAAATAATGTCATAAACAAGGCCGACAGGGATTATGGAAACTTCACAAAAAGCGTGTACTATGGAGGAAAGACCGGGGATTATTCAATGTATGTCGGCCTTCTCAGCATGCTTTCCGATGAGGATTTTGAGAAAGACGTTCATGATATAGCCGCGGCCCTAAACGTCACCGCAAAAGACAGGAGTATAACTGATACATTGAGCGAGATCGATGGAAAAGTCATCACACAACCTGTGAACGTTCAATATGTAAGCGCGTTCGATTTCGAAACAAAAAAGACGGAACTGGCGCTGCCGGACGATTTAGATATCGAATTCAAAAATATGATCAGCACGATTTTCGGGTCAGCTGGAGAAGCGGATATTGACACCATCCTGGCGAGGATCACCGCCGTCAAGGCGAGTGTTGATGCCCTGGAAGGAAGGGATAAAGCGGAAGTGACCGCGTTTTTCAACGGTAATAATGTACCTGATAACCTCCGGGCGCAGTGGAATACGGAAGATCCTAAAAGACACGAAACCGCTAAAGTAAATATCAAAAATTTTCTATACACCAGGATGGATATTTCAGACGAAGAGAAGACGGTATTGTTCCTGAAAGTTTTTGAACACATGGGCGCGGAATTATTGCGAAAATACATAACTCCCGGGGCCGAGCTTTCCCCGGATGAGAGGAACCTTATCTTTTCGATGCTGAGAGAGGCGGACAGACATCTTGCTGATACCATGCAGGAAATGGGGCTTGGCGCGCTGGCCGACAACCTAAAGAAGAAACCCGAATGGAAACTGATGAAGACATTACAGGGTAAGATAAAGACGACAGTTGACGGTAATGTAAGGTCTGGCAAAAAAATAGAGCTGGTTTTCAGGGCAAAGAACCTTCTTACCCTCTATCAGGGGGCCTACTCGGGGACGTGTTTCGGAGACCGCCCTTACGATATAGCGCGACCGGACCTTTTTGTCGTCACTATATTAAGTAACGGAGAGCTTGCGGGTTCTGTCCTGTTCAATATACAAGGCAATAAATTGATAATGCTCGGTTTTGACCCGTCAGAAGCGCTGATGTGCGGCCTTGATGACACAAAGAGAAATGAGCTCGTAGACCATATCATGGCCGAGATATTCAGTTTCACCAAAGCGCGTATCGTGGATCAGGACGGCAAAATTACGGCAGAGAACGATTATGAGTTATTGATCACTACAGAAGCAGGAGGCCTATCGAACAGGGACAAGGTGCAGGATTATATAATAAGTGAATACGTAACCGGGGGTAAGGTAAGAGTGGACCGGAGGACCTATCATCCACTATATCAATACAGCGTTACTTCGGCGCAAAAGGCGAAGACAAGAAATGTAAAACCGAAAATGATCAAAACCACGCCTTCACCCGAGGCAGGATTCGGCGGTCTTGAAGTTATGACAGGCATTGCGGTATTGGGGGCGGCAGTGGCCGCCTTCCACGCCGCAGGCATCGCCGCGGCGCTCGCCGTCGGGATAGGCGGCGCGCTCGCAGCAGTGCTCTTGTTCAGATACCTCAGCCGCAATATTTCAGTGTCTCCGGCCGTTACCGCATCTACTAAGGGGACATCCCAGAGCAGTATGACCTGGGACCCCATCGGATATTTTGACCTTGTAAAGCGTTTTGGAGGGCATGATTATGGCGCCGATCCGGCAGCGGACAAGATGCTGCTTGAACAGACAGGGAAGTGGTTCGGGACTAACGAGCCCGACTGGGGCGTCTCATTAAACGAAATGCGGGGCAAGAAAGGCGTTTATATCGGCGTCGCATACGGAGGGCAGAACCTTTCGCGGCTTTGCTACGGCGATTTTGAACAGGCCCTTATCGTAGACAGCAACCCCTTCGTAACCGAAATATTCATGCCTATAAGGGCGGTCCTTATTGCCATGGCCAGGTCTCGCGCGGAATATCTCGGTTTTCTTGCCGGCGTACGATTAAATGAGACCGAACTGGAAATGCTCAGGGATGCCGACCTTTCTCATATCGAATCCTATATCTCAGGCAGGGCATTCACGGAAAAGGACAGGACGGCCGCGTTCAGAAACGAACTCTGGGGCAGGATACAGGGGATATTCCCTTCTCATTTAGCCGGACAGGCAAGCACATTCTGGGAACTTTATGCGCCGGGAGGCTTCGGTCTCTCCTCCATGGTGAGAAATATGGATCGCGGCGACAGCTGGCTGTCAAGCGAAAGGAATTTCGCCAGGATACGAAAGATGACCTCGGAGGGCAGAATCTACGGTGTAACGGCCGATTGGGCGGACGCAGCGTCGATAAGCCCGATAGCGCGCTATATGTCGGATCACGGATTGAAGGCGTCCGTTATTTATGTTTCCAATATCATGGAACGGATCGACGAGATAGAAGACAGGACTAAAAGAGAAAAGACCGCTAACGCGTTCAGGGGCAATATCCTCTCGATGCCCCGTACAGATGATGCCGTCCTTTTGTCTGTTTCTGTTTCCGAAGGTACCGGTCTCGGCAGGCCTTATAAAACAATGACCAGGAGCATAGAGGAAGAGGCAAAGAGGACGGTCTTTGACAGGAGCCGGGGAGATAATTATGCCGTTATTGCCCCTGTTCCGTTCTCCGCGCAGGCAGGTTTCGGCATGGTCGAGGTCATGACCGGCGTCACGATACTGGGAGCGGCAGCGGCCGCCTTCCACGCCGCAGGCATCGCCGCGGCGCTCGCCGTCGGGATTGGCGGCACGATCGCAATCATACTCTTCTTAAAATACGCGGGGCGCGCGAAGGCAGGAGAGAAGGTGATCCTATTGGTGCCCGAACCTGCGCCGTCAAAAGTGTATATGCGCAACGCGGCCATGAATATCCTTTTCCTGGCTGTATTGGCGGTCATCCCCACGGTCCTGAGCCTGCTCGAGCCGAACCTGCCCATGCTTTCGCTGGTGCTGGACATGTCCCGCGAAACCGGGTTGTCGAAGGTGGTTTTCTACCTGTTAGGGGTAGCAGGCATTACAAAGTTGGTTGCCAATACGGCCATGGTGATAATGCGGGACGGATCGGTCAGGGCAATCAGGTCGCTCAGGTCTTTTGGGCGTTTCAACTCACGCGATGTCATTAAGCTCCTCGCGGTCCTCATCGTCTTTATCGGGGCCGCGGAGTGGAAAGCGGTGAGTTTCATGGCCCGCTCAGATGTCACTACAATAGACGCGCACGGCGCCAGGATCAGGGTATATTTCGACCCGGCCAGGTCGGTACGGGACGAGGTGGGCAGTTATGTCGGGCGCTATCTGAATAACCTGCCGGCAGGGCACACCGAAGGGCTTGAGCGCATATCCGTCCTGCCCTATGATGCGCTCGGGGCGTTCGAAACGGCCAACGATTCGGCCGGGACGTATCGTTTTTTAACCGACACGGTCAGGATCAGGGAGGGCAGGGTCGAAGACGGCAGCGTCGTCTATCATGAGATAGGCCATCACGTCAACGCCGCCGTATTGGGCGCAGGGCAGAAGATGAAGTGGAATGCGCTGCACAGGGCAAGCGGGGATAGTGACGCCGGTTACGTCTCAGCATACGCCAAAACTTCCGCATCGGAGGATTTTGCCGAGACGTATGCGGCATACTGCACGGGCTCGCTCCATTGGTTGGCAGATACGGACGGTATCCTTGCCGAAAAGGTGCTATTCGTCACCCGCCTTTTTATGGAGCAGGGCGCAGGCGGCGCCAGGTACCTTGTCTATTTCAGCGATGATAACGAAATAACAGCGTCTACCAAGCATCGTCTCAGGATAGAAGAGAAGTATATGGGGGTCGATTATCTTCGGGAAAGAGTGGGGGCGCTCAGATGGTTTTTGGAAAAAGACCGCGGCCTGAGAGATATCATGAGTAACGATGATGCGGATACATTCAGAAAGTGGCTCGAGGAGAGACATAGCGGGACCGGAATAAATGTCAACAGTACTTATCTTGTCCCGCTTTCCATGGATGACCTATGCAGTATGCGGAGTAACCTTGATTATGCCTCGGAATACGTCGCCAGAACCGCGGGCAGGGCGCGGGACGAAAGGATCCAGAGGCAGGCATCTGCCCTTGTCGGCAGCATAGCGGGCTACAAAAAGAAGCTGGGTATATTGGAAACGGCTTTTGAAGAGATGGAGAAGAGATACCCTAATATAAGATGGCGCATATCGGCCGAGGCCGTGGCGACTCATGATATGGCCGCCCTTTCTAATGCCGCCAAAAACGCCCTAAGCGTGATCGATGCAGGCATGGAAGGTACCATAATCCTGGTATTGTCCGATAACGGACACGGCACCCTGATGGTGTCGGGGATAACGCAAAATGCGGCCGGTAAATTGTCCGGTGACATCTCTGAAAGGGCCATAAAAAAGATGGGCGATGCGGAAAGCGCCATAAAAGACGCGGTAGAAGACGCGATAGATAATATTAAGAACGCGAAACTCATTGCAGAATTTTCCGACAGGCATCCGCAGGTCCATCTCAGCGTCATATCAGCATGGGTGAGAGACACGTATCATATACCGACTATAATCTCGGATATCGAAGAAGTGGTCAAGAAGTTAGGAACGCTAGAGAGGCCGACTACGGATATACAATTGGACCGAGGCAGGGGCGATAAGCTCAGGATCATCATCAACGGCAAGTACCTGCCCGAAGAGCTGAAGCCGGGCACGGCGGAATTCAGGCAGGCCCTGGCGGAAACCATGAGCGACGTCCCGCTGCCGGGCGATCTCTTCCGCCGCGGCGGAGCTGCCGCGCCCGCGCCGCGGGCTATAAACAGGTTCATAGCGCCTTCTGTCATGGTCGGCGTTGCGGCTATTCTTTTCGGTACGCCCAGGGCGGATGCCGCGACCATAGCGCAAGACGCGGTCACCAGGACGGTTACAGGCGTAAGCGCTATAGCGCCATGGGAATGGACGGCGCTGGCGGCATTGGGCGTAACGGTCATAGCGATATTAACGGCAGGATGGTTAGCCGCGCGGAAGGCGGGCGGCAGAGAGGGCGCGAGATGGTTTTCGAATAGAGGCGTTGTGTATTTAGGTATCGCGGCAATAGGAATAGCGATCATGTCGTTCGTTTCGCATCTGGCACCTCCGGCGGAAGGGGTGATGCCGGCGCCGCAGGTCGTACAGGCGACCGCAAGCCCTTTAAGTGCGCCATCGACCGTCTCGCTTCCTAAGGAAGACATGCCTGCGCATCAAGCGGCCGGGTCAGAGGCAAAACCCATATCCAGAGCCGAGATAGCGCTCTTGATACAAAAAATGGAAATAAGTATAGGAGAGCATGAAGAGGATAGCGGAAAACCAAAAGGGGCCGGACGGGCAGGCGAAGCAAAAGACGCAGTTGCAGATGGATCGTACAGCGGCACAACTTATTATGACGATACGATTAACGGATATTCATATTTTTATAAAAATGGGATGCTTATATGTGTTATTGATAGATACACGGGCGTACGCACTTATTATGACAAAAATACAGGCAATATTATGCTGGAGCACGGAGGGGGCTATACGCGGCAGTATGATGAAGAGGGGCGCATTAGTGTAGAGACCAGATATGCGGATACAGGTACTGACAGGGAGATAGCGGAACAGACCGTATATGGCGAAGATGGTAAGCCCTCGACATATGCTTTTGAGCGCGTACCGGACGGTGAAGACGGTGAAAATGTCGTAGTGCGGGATGCGGAAGGGAACGTCGTAGAAACTTACCGATCTTTTACTCTGAATGCCGGTACAGACTATGCCGATATAGGGGTAGAGACAGGGCCTTCGCATCTTGCGCTCAGCCGTACCGGCGAACAATTGATCTATGATAATGAGACAAACGCGATCTCGCTCTTTACGGCAGACGGCGATATCATATCAGCGACCCCGGGTGACTATAATTATAGGAGCCTGTATGACAGGATGGTTGAGTGGCTCAACCATGGCGGTACCTCGCGCGGCAGCGGTATAGCAGATGATCTTATAAATGGACGGCTGTTTGAAAAGGCGCGTTCAGGGATAGCAGGGTTCGGCCACCTCGAGGTGATATCAGGCGTAACGGCGCTGACAGTGGCGGCAGCGGCCTACCACTTCGCAGGTATCTCAGGGGTACTTACCGTCGGTATCACCGCCGCGCTGGGGGGGTTGTTCCTTTTTATATTCAGGGAAGGCATAAAGATAGTCGATATGGCAGACGAGGAGGGGGCCCCTACAGCCGAAGAAATCGTTAAACGACTGGCGCGTCTTAAAATATCCTATGGGATCACGGCGCTGGGGGCACTGGCAGCGGCCTTCTACGTCGCAGGTATTGCAGGAGCGCTTACCGTCGGGATCGTCACCGCGCTGGGGGCAGTAATTCTATTTATAGACCTCGAAATCGTAAAGGTGGTCTCGGCACCGCTCGGGAAAGGACGTCCTGCCGCCGAATTGGCGGCGATAGTGGAAAGAGAGCTATCGCGCTTTGTGGCGGAGGGGAAGACGATCAGGGATGTCTATAATGCTGTTAAGAAGATAGGATGGTGGGAAAGAGAAGCGGGCCTTGCCACCACAGACGCTATCGAAACACGTTATCTTATCAAATTGACGGCGGACAGTATGAATCCGGTAAGGGCCGGATGGGCAGGGTGGACGGGATGGACGCCGCAACAGCTGCTCGATGCGTTCAGGGAGAACGTCAAGCGAAGGATCGATATAAGGAACAGGATGGTCGAACGGATCTCTGAAATAACGGATGTGGGGACGGCCGAGAGGTTCTTTAGAGACGCCGGCCTTGCGTCTTTCTGGGCTTTTGAACTCAATATGCCGCAGGATGAAGGCGAGAGGGGCGGCGCAATGGCGGCTGAAATGTTCGGTAGGGCCGGGAGGTGCGTGGATAGGGGGATATCAGAGGCCGACCTGCCCGAAGGCCTTTTAGTTGAATTGACCTCCCTGGACAAGATCCGGCATATTTCCAGACTTCTAAAGGAAAATTACACGGATGATGAACTGGACAAAGAGTTTACGGGCGTAGCGCTCGGCGTGCTGGCGCAGACCATGCGGAAGAAGATCGAAAGAGCGCAGGAATCGATGCGGATGGGAGGGATTAACGTATCGGATGAGGCAGAACAATATAGGCCGGCCCCTTCACAGAAGGTCTGGGTGGGCCATGTCCGTCTTATGAAACATAGGATTAAAAAGATCGTAACTGCCACAGAAAAGGTTATAAACGCGCTTTCGTCTGTCGAGACCGGAGATGAAGATCTTATCGAATGGACCGATATATTCAGGTCCGATGTGAATAGAGTCGTAAGGAGTACGATCGAGTGGGCAGATTTCTGGACATCGGATGAAACCCTATGGAGCAATCCCCGGATTATATCGCATGACATGGCAGGGTTGATGAGGATGGATATCGTGCTGGATGCGATGGATACCGTAAGAGGACTCTCCACCGATATGCGGGATCGTCTGGAAGAGAGATTCTCTGTCACAGAATTGGATGAGGCAGAAAGGGCACGGATCCTGGGGTACCTCCAATCGGTGATAGATGAGACGACGGCACTTATAAATTCGATAAATCGTTTGGATGCCGGCTCTGCCAATCTGGCGATACCGATCGGCCTTTCCATAGTCGCCGTATCTGCCGCGACGCTTATCGTCTCAGGAAGTATGATCTTTGCAGCCTTCGTCGGTATCGGCGGCGCGCTCGGGGCGGTACTGGTCCTGAGGCGTCCGGACCGGACGGTCCGAATGAGCAATAATGAAGTGATCTTAGGGGATGACATAACATTCGGCGATGTCCGCATGGTGCTGAAGAGAGGGAAGGCGGACGGCATATATCTGGGTTCGCATCGCCTGGAACCGAAGAGACAGTATAATGTTGGGCGGGGCAGATCGAATGATATTCATCTGTATGGCAGCCAGGATTCCAGGGATCACGCCACGATATTTGTCACCGGGGACAGCCGCATATTCGTTTACGATAGGGGTTCGCTGAACGGGACCTTTATCAACGGCCGTACGCGTCTCCTGCCCGCTCCGGAGCTTAAGGGCTCTAAGGCCCTGCCGGGCGTGGGATCGTTGCCGGATGAATTGCTGGTCGAGGCAGGATGGTACACTCTGCTGGCCGGCCTTGTCAGCGCTAATATACCGCTCTCTATCATCGCGGTATCGCTTTATGTCACGGGATCCGCATGGAGGTTCTTCAGGGTCAGACAGAGAGTGAGCGATAACGAACTCATGTCCGGAGAGAAGGTGAAATTCGGGAACGTCACGATGACCTTGAGTTCGGGAAAGGGCGGCAAGTTCTATCTTGGCGGGCATGAGCTCGGGCGCGGCAGGCAATACGACGTAGGACGGGCCGGGCAAAATGGCATAGTCCTGAACGATGCATCCGTATCGAGAAGGCACGCGGCCATACACATAACTCCGGAGGGTAGGGTATTCGTCCACGATCTCGGTTCTGATAACGGTACGTTCGTCCGGGGCAGGAAGATGACGCCTTTACCGGCGCCGGTGCCAGCCCCTGCCCCTGTGGCCGTGGAGCCGCCCGCAGCAGAGAGGCACAGCTTCTTTGCCGGGCCTCTTATGCATGAGGCATTCGAAGTGACGAAAGATTCGACGGAGAGAGGGGTCAGGGATCGGCCGTTCGCCGGAGACATCTGGGTGAAGGCGGGGAATTTCTATTATAAATTCTGGGTTGAAGAGGGAAGGGTGCGAAGCGATATCTTTTTAGAGAAGAGGATGATGCTGAAAGAGGACCGGCCCATATCGTTCTCAATGGGGGAGGCTATCACCGTAGGAAGGTCGATAGGTTCAAAGATAACGATGGCGGACGGCGATCTCTCAAGAGACCATTTCACCATGACCATTTCCGAAGGGGCGTCCGGTTACGTATTCACCTTTGTCGACCCCAGATCCTTGAACGGATCACGTGTCGAATGGTACACGCCGCTCCATCCCATGGGCGGGGGTATGAGCCCGGAGCAGGTAAGGAGCGGACTCGAGAATGGTACCCTCAAACTGGAAGATATGGTCAGGGCTGTGATAGTAGACGGCTTGAATGACGAAGGGTATGTGGCCATGGTCCGGCGTGAGTTGGGGAGACACGATGCAGTGCGCGGCACGACGCTTCTACCGGAATTTGATGGTCTGATCGCCAATTATTATCATCCTTCAGCAGGGACGCCGGCCGCGACAACGCGTACGATACGGGAATTAGAAAAACTCATGAAGGAACAGGGGGTCTCATATTTTTATCATGTCACTCTCAGGTCGTTGGGCGAGAGGGGGATAGCAGGCGGATATTTTAATGAGACCGATGAAGGCAGATATTCTATCAATGATACACGAAACGGGAGATCGTTCTCATCCCATCTTCTTATGTCATATACGTATATACAGCGGGCGATAAAACATGGCCCAAAGAACATGGCCGGCGGCAATCCCGTTATATACAGGATCGCAATAAAGGATATAATCGCATTGATGAAGAGGGGAGATATTTCGGTAAAGCCCGGCCTTGAGATGCTGGTGGGTGAATACGAGGTGAAGGGGAAGATACCGCTTGGGATGGTAGATATGTACGAGATCCCTCTCTCGGAAGTCGACGGCGCGCGCCTCCACCCATTATTGCTCAGTTCCTTCAGCCCCGAGAAGGCCAGCACGGCAGAAAACCCGCCTTCAATGTCTGAGAGAGAAGAGATCGAAAAGAGATGGGTTAATCTGGAAAAGGGCACCGGCCGGGCCGGCAAGAAACTTCCTCCGATGGGCGGCGGGATGAGCCCTCAGCAGATAAGGAGCGGGTTGGAGAGAGGCACCCTGAAGGTGGAAGACCTCATTAAAGCGGTAAGTGTGGACGGTCTCAACGATGAAGGATATGTCGCAATGGTCAGGGAGGAACTCGAGAGGTATGACGCCGCGCATGCCACCGCGCTTCTCGCGGAATTCAACAGGGAGGTCGCCGCGGCTCTTCCCGGCGCCGGCATGTCGCGCAGGGATTTCTTGAAGATGGGCGCAAAGGCGGCGGTCGTTGCCCTTGCCGCGGCAACATTATCTTCCGATAGAATGGTTCCTGCAGCGCCGGAACCCGCGGTTACGGAAAGAGCAGCACCCGCAGTCCTCGATGCGCCGAAGGTGCCGGCAGGACTTTCCGCGGAGATCGCGGATGGTATCAACATGATGATGGGTTCATCCCTGACGCCGGCAGATATAGAAGGTGCTATAGAATTCTCGAATAGCGACGCATATCGCGCATTGGTGTCGGCAGGATACGATAGATTGATCGGATACGGCAGGAAGCTCGGTAAAGAACTGTGGCCCGAAAAACGCGGCAAACCGTTCCCGGTCTTATTCGTCGAAGGGTTGGGCATACCTGAAGATCAGGCCGACAGTTTTGCCCTTACCTTCCAGGCCCTTGGGGTGATAGTAGTAGATAGCCGCGCCTTCAGGCCGGAGAGGCCATCGGGAGAGAAGGTGTCATCGCTTGCGTATAAGATAGGTCATGAAGGACGGCACATACTGAACGCGCGGGATAATGTTAATATGGATAGCCGCTTACAGGATGAGTATTCCGCGTTTGAAGTGACGGCGCTTATTTCAGAAGCAGAAGAAGGCGAAGGGGCGCCGCAGGCGAATGCGCAAAGAATGGTGGCCGGCGCTTTCAAGACATTGCTCGGTAATAAAGAGAAGGCGTGCGAATCTCTCGCTCCTATAGCCGGCTTCAAAGATATTTATTATGACGATATAAACGTAGATCCGGTTAATGGCATAGTCGGCATCCATCTTACATTCGGCGACGTGTCAAGATGGATATGGATACGTATAAATACCGCTGATAGGTCCGGTGAAGTTATACCGCCTGAGAAGATGAGGTGGGAAACGGCAAGTGCGTCAATGGCGCCGGATGAAGCAATGCTCGGTCTGAAGAACGCTTTGAAATTCATGGTCCTTGCGGCAACGCTCCCGCCGGCAGGGAATGCGCCCGTGGCCCGGGCCTTGATCTTACGAAATGGCATATTCAAAGATGAGCCGGAAGCCGATGAGATATATGATAAGATCGGTAGTTCCAGGAAGCTTGCGGAAAGGTCGGGCATGATCTCCGACGAAGATAGATTTGTTTATCGCGGCATGCGCCTGACCTTAGAAACATTGAATAACATAGCAAGGAACGGTTTGAGATATCAGGACACGGGGGATAGGGTCGCAGATTTCGATCCGCGGCCCCACTTTACCATCGGTTATGCATTCGAGCCGCATGAATTTTCCGGATATCCATATCCCCGGGAGAATTTCCTGAGCATCGTCGTGCAGGTGGACAGGACAAAGATCGACATGTCGAAAGTGGATACAAAGCACAGCATCTTTGCGGTGAACGCGGACATCCCTCCCGCGAGCATATTGAGGATATTCATATTTGATAAAAGAACAATGCTGTTCAGGGAGTTCACTCCCGGCGAGATCATAGAAGCCGCGCGGCCCGGGGGAGAGATCACGCAGCCGCCCGCCGCGCCGCAGGCCGGCGAAGAGTTGCCTCTGCCTCCCATGGGCGGGGGTATGAGCCCGGAGGGTCTGGCAAGATACGCGCAGGACCCAGATGTGCCAATAAGTGACCTGGTAGCTATCGTTACCACAGATAGCCTTCCGGGTCAGGTCGATGTGATCAGGAAGGCCCTGCAGGATAATCCGGAGAGACTGGCCGAATTCAACTCCCGCCTGGCGGCTTCGCTAAGGCAGACCGGGGCAGTTCCCGGAGAACGCATTGAAGGGCTGGCCGATGCGCTCAGGGCAAAAGGGGCCAGCGAAATGTTGATCTATGCCCTGCCGCTCTTCCTGGACGAGGGTGCGTATATTTACCATATTACGGCGGAGTTCGTAGGCATGGAAGCCGTCACCAGAGGCGACTTCAATTATCCCGAAAGGTTTTCTATGACTTCGGATAAAGGGAGGTCATTCAGCATAGTGGCATCGCCCGGTTACGTGGAAAGGGTTTTGATAAATAAATATATCGCCCCTCCGGAATTCGGTGACCGCAAGGGGCCGGCCGTCTACCGGGTCAAGGCGAGAACTCTTATAGAGATGATGCTTGAAGGCAGGGTATGGATCCAGCCCGGTGTGGAGGTAGGTACGGGCGAATGGGAGGTCAAAGGGTCGATCCCCGTAGATATTGTGGAGACCTACGTCTTTAAGCTGGATAGCGGGGTGCTTGACAACGAAGAGGTCAAGGATATTTCCATGCTCTCCCCCCGTCCGGCCGAGAGGGAGAGGCTTAAGGCGATCGGCCTGCCTTTACCGGAGGAGAAGGTCGAGAAGTACGAAAAGAGATGGGAGAGGATAGGGGTCAAATACGCGCATCTTAGCGGCCAGGGAGTGCCTGCACCGGCGGCGGATAGTTCGGTAGAGATCACCGGCAAAAGACTGCCCGACGGACCGGTACGCCTGAAGCTGTTCCATGACACGACCCCGGCTAACGCAGAGAGGATCTGGCAGCAGGGCCATTTCGATCCCGAAGTGCGCAGCCACAGGATAGTATTCAACCAGCCGAGCGGGATATACTGTTCGCCGGAGAGGCTGATGAGGCAGGAATTCCATAAAGTAGGCATTACGGAGCGGGTCATATTGGAGATCAGGGCGAATGTGAAGAGGCCGCTGGATGACGCAGACGGGGATAACCCGTTGGATGAAGGGACAGAATACGGGAGGCTTTTAAGAAAGGCCCAGGATGCGGCAAGATCAAAGGGGATAGACCCCGCCATGGCTTCTGACAGGGCGGAGTTCTCCAGGATATTCACCGGTATCTTGAGAGATGCGGGGTACGATTGCGTGATAATGAGGTCGGATAAGGGCGTGGTCGTACCCGTGATACTCGACCCGGGTATCATAGAGATCGTCGGTGTGAAGAGCCGCTATAGATATAAAGAGGCGCAGAATACCGGGGATGAATTTTTATCCATCCCCCTGAACCGGCCGCAGCCTTTTGAAGAGCTGCCGCTGCCCGAATGGAGCAAGATCCCTCTGCCGGCAGGAAGTGCGCCCGCCGTATCCGCCGCGCCGCAGGGTCCTGACGAGAATCTGGCGGCAGGGATGTATGCGTCCCGCGACCAGGGCGATGTGAATACATATATCTACAGGAACATCAGGTCCAATTATCCCGGGCTATGGACAAATACTGTAGCTGAACGCAGGGCAAAGCTGGATGCAATGGTCGCGGCCGGAGAGTTCAAAAAAATGACCTCACCGACGGGTGAAACCCTGAAGACGCCGGCGGGTGAGGAGATAGTTATCATACCGATAAGAGGGCTGCTAGTCTATAACGGCCAGTTCGCGCACATAGGATTGGGAAGGTCATACGGCATGCCGGTCGTCTGGATCGATGCCGATTTCGCGGAGAATCCCAACGTGATAGCGCATGAATACTTCGAGATCACCAAATGGGAGAAGCTGAGGATGGCGCTGGGCCTTGAGCCTGCCGGGATGCGCGATCTTCTAATACGCCATTCCACCTCGCCCATAGAAGACGATCTCTCTGTGGACGGAGAAGGCCTTCGCGGCCGGACGACTGGAGATCTGGCATCCGCATGGCACAGAGAGGCGCCGTCGATAGAGGGGCTGTACAGGGACCTGCCGGCCAGGACGCGCCTTATGATAATGCAGAACCGCGTCAATCGCATATTCAGCAAGATATTCGATGCGGCCCAAAACCACAAAGCGGATTATGACGGATTATCGAAGGATGTGGATGCCGCCCGCGGGGAACTGCAACGAAGGATGCCCATATTGACATTGACCGTAAGGCAGGAAGGCCCCCCCGGCAAAGCATATAGAGGGATCCTGGGTTTCTCGTTAGAGTTCGTTGAAGCATTGGATGAAGAGGAGCTGGCGTGGCTGGTGGCCCACGAATGTGACCACGAATGGCGGCAGAAGAAATTCAAGATGAGCATATTCGAAGAGATGGAAAGGCGCGGAGGAGAGTTCAGGACGAGGATGTCCGAAGCATTGAGGAACAGAGAACATATGGCCGATGAGGCGGGGCTGGAGCTGATGGCATGGGCAGGATATGACCCGTACCGATCGCTCGATGTGCTTGAAAAGGCCGCCGACTTTGAGTATATGCCGTCCCCGGAGGAGGTCAGGTTGGACAACGCCGTCCCCGGAGGCATCAGTATAGAGCCGCCTCTTGGGGAGAGAAGCGCGCGCCTGGCCGAAATCCTGCTGAACAGGCATTCCGAAGATATGGCCTCAGCATATGACCCTAATCTCGGCGCCGCCGAAGGGCCGATCGCCACCCCGGCGCCCGGTGGCACTTTATCGGTTCCGGACAGGGAGATAAGCGATCGCGCTGCCGTCGTCGCGCAGGCGTTCCCGAAGACCGAACGGAGGGATGCGATAGTTAAGACGGTGGTAGGCGTGCCTGCCGGAGCGGACGGGGTGAAGTTCTTCAACGGCTTGAGCATGGGGCTCGCCCAGAACGGTTTCGGTAAGAGAGACGATAATAAGCAGATAATACGGTTTGAGATATACATTAACGATCCGGTGAAGACGCTTGAGAATTATACGAAGGCCATGCAATACGCAAAAGAGTCCCTAGATTCGGAGCTCGCAAGATCCCCCGCCGGCACGCCGGGCCGCATAGTGGCGTTCACCCCCGAGATGGAAGAGGGGATGAAGATGGCCGCGCAGGCCAAGGGTGATTACGCCGAAAAGAATGGGTATACGATCGTCCCCGACGCGTATACGGACCTCGCATACCCTGACATAATGCTCCGCGCAGCGCTGGCGAGAGAGGTATCGTTCTGGTACGGTACGGATGACCAGGATGCAAGGGACGGGTCGTTCGCCCGCATAAAAGACCTCCTGGAGAAGGTCGCGGGAGAGGGGTATATCCCGCCCGCCAGCATGAACGACTTCATAAATAACCTCCTTAAACCGCTCCGCATCCGCCCGATCGATTACGGCAGCCTCAAAGAGTGGCGCGACATGCAGCTCATCGTCGCCACGTCAGCCTAATGCCTATTCCGCTCAATAAAATTTTTCCGGGTCCTGCCGCTCCCTCGCCTTTTGTTTCTATAGGGCATTCAACGCTCTCGAGGCGTATCAATGACAGATCGTGGATTCTAGGCGCCGTAGTGCCCTATACTCCAAAAGGCTCGGTCGCGTCACCCGTAAAAATTTTACTATGTTTTCCTGTGCCACTATACAAGATTTTTTGACTCTCATCGCATATGGCCGCGAGGCCATGGGGTTGAGCCGTATAAATTTTGCGAATAATATAGTTACCTCTCAAGTGCACCAAACGAACTCGTAAAACTCAGAAAAGACAAAGACATAACCAAGATAACCTTAAATACTCTTGAAAGCAAAATTAGGCGAAGCCCCTGGCCTCGCGGCCATGTAAGAGGTGTTGGCAAAAAATCTGCCCACTCTTTTTCTTCTTGATATTTATATATGGTAATTATAGAATAACATAATATACACGGCCGGGATGGCGGAATTGGCAGACGCAAGGGACTTAAAATCCCTCGCCCCCAAAGGGCATGAGGGTTCGACCCCCTCTTCCGGCACCACCCGCATTTTATTAAATTAAAGAAAGAGAATACAGATGGATTTAAACACATTACGACATTCTACATCGCACGTCATGGCACAGGCCGTTAAGAGCCTGTGGCCCGGTACGAAGCTCGGTATAGGGCCGTCGATAGAGGACGGTTTCTACTACGATTTCGATAAGCCGGAACCGTTCGTGCCCGAAGACCTCGAAAAGATCGAGGCGAAGATGCGCGAGATCGTGAAGAAGGACTACAAATTCGAACGCGAGGAGCTGAAAAAGGAAGAGGCGGTAAAGCTCTTCGAAAAGATGGGCGAGAGCTACAAGGTCGAGCTGATAAAGGGGATACCGGACGAGAAGGTCAGTATCTACAGGGACGGCGACTTCGTCGACCTCTGTCGCGGTCCGCATATAGAGTCGACCGGGAAGATCAGGGCCTTCAAGCTCCTCTCCATAGCCGGGGCGTACTGGCACGGCATAGAGACGAACCCGATGCTCCAGCGTATATACGGCACGGCGTTCGGGACCGATAAGGAGGTCAGGGTCCATCTGGCGCTCATAGAAGAGGCGAAGAAGCGCGATCACCGCGTCCTCGGCAAACAGCTCGGGCTATTCAGCTTTGAGGAGGATGTCGGGCCGGGGCTCGTCCTCTATCATCCGAAGGGCGCGCTGCTCAGGATGATCATAGAAGAGTATATCAGGAGAGAGCACCTGAAGAGGGGCTACGAACTTGTCGTCGGGCCTCACATCATGAAGAGCGACATCTGGATCAGGTCCGGCCATTACGGGTATTACAAAGAGAATATGTATATCTTCAAGATAGAGGGGCAGGAGTATGCCATAAAACCGATGAACTGCCCGGGCCATATACTCGTCTATGAATCGAAGATGCGGAGCTACAAGGACCTGCCGTTAAGGTACTTCGAGCTGGGCACCGTGTACCGCAATGAGAAGTCGGGTGTCCTCCACGGGCTTCTCCGCGTCAGGGGCTTCACCCAGGATGACGCGCACATATTCTGCCTCAGGGAACAGGCGGAGGATGAGATAATAAAGGTCATCGATTTTGTGGTCGACACGCTTAAGGTCTTCGGTTTCGAAGATTTTGCGGTCGAGCTTTCGACCCGGCCCGCGAAATCGATAGGGTCGGACGAAGATTGGGAGGCGGCGGAGAAGGCCCTTGTGAACTCTTTGAACAAAAAGGGATTAAAATACGAGGTCAATGCCGGCGACGGCGCCTTCTACGGACCGAAGATAGACATCAAACTTAAAGATGCCCTGAAACGCGAATGGCAGTGCGCCACGATACAGTGCGACTTCGCGCTCCCGCAGAGGTTTGAGCTTAAGTATATCGGCGAGGACGGCAAGGAATACCGCCCGATCATGCTACACAGGGTCATCCTGGGCTCCCTGGAGCGCTTCACGGGGGCTTTGATAGAACATTATGCCGGAGCATTTCCGTTATGGCTTGCGCCGACCCAATGTGTTATAATACCGGTCTCAGATAAGGCGCTGGAATACGCCAGGTCCGTGGAGAAGGCGCTCGCCTCCAGCGATATACGGGTCACGCTCGACCCCAGGAATGAGCGGCTCGAGAAGAAGGTCCGGGACGCCGAGGTCGAGAAGATACCCTACATGCTCGTTGTCGGAGAGAAAGAGGCCGCCGAGGGGTCCGTATCATTAAGGGAGAAGGGTAAAAAGGGCTTAACGGTCTTAAATACAGGTGAATTCATATCTAGGGTTAAAGGGGAGATCGAAGCAAAAAAATAGGAAAGGGGGCGATCACTTATCGCAAAGAAGGATCTCAGGATAAATTTCAGGATCAGGGCTAAAGAAGTGAGGGTGATAGGCGAAAACGGTGAGCAGCTGGGGGTGCTCAACATCCAGGATGCGCTGAAGCGCGCCGAAGAGACGGGGCTCGACCTGGTCGAGGTCGCGTCGAACGCGACTCCGCCGGTCTGCAGGATCATCGACTACTCGAAGTATAAATACGAGCAGGAGAAGCGCGAGAAGGAAGCGCGCAAGAAACAGAAGGTGATCCACGTAAAGGAGATGCGTCTCGGGCCGAAGATAGGGGAGCACGACTACCAGTTCAAGCTCAGGAATCTCGAGGAGTTCCTCAAGCGCGGCGACAAGGTCAAAGTATCGATGATGTTCAGGGGCAGGGAGATGGCCCACGTCGACCTGGGCCGCAAGGTCATGGACCGGCTCGCGAGCGACATATCCGCAGTGGGGGAGATAGAGGAGCCGCCGTCGATGTTCGCCAATTTCCTCAATATGGTCATACGGGCGAAATAGAAAATAGTCTACAGTCCATAGTCGATAGTCCACAGTAAAAACCGTGGACTATGGACTGTCGACCGTGGACCTAACATATAACACGGAGAACGACATGCCTAAGCTAAAGACGAATCGAAGCGCTAAGAAGCGGATAAGGATATCGAAAAAAGGTAAGGTCAAGTACTTCAGGGCCGGCAGGGGCCACCTCTTGACATCTAAGAGCGGGAAGAGGAAGAGGCACCTTGGAAGGGCCGGGTATATCAGAGGCGACGAAGCAAGTATGATCAGGAACATACTGCCATACGGGGCATAGGAGAGCTATCAGCTTTCAACCGTTAGTTATAACGAGGAGGAACAATGTCGAGAGTAAAACATGCTGTTGCGACGAAGAGACGAAGGAAGAGGGTGCTGGATGCGGCTGAAGGCCAGTGGGGCGGGCGCCACCGTTTTTACCGCCGCGCGCTGGAGTCGGTCGCAAAGGGTAGGATGTACAGTTACCGTGACAGGAAGGCGAAGAAGCGGGATTTCAGGTCCCTCTGGATCATAAGGATAAATGCCGCATGCAGGGAATGCGGGATATCTTATTCGCGTTTCATGCAGGCCCTTAAGAAGGCGAAGATACTGGTCGACCGGAAGATGCTGGCGGAGCTTGCAGTATCCGACAAAAAGGCGTTCGGTAAGCTTGTCGAGATGGTGAAGGCATAAATATCACCGTTACTGGAAAAGATGAAAGACCGTTTAAAACAGATAGAGACGGAAGCGCTTGAAGAGATAAAGTCCGCGGGCGGCAACAGAGAGGCGCTCGAGGGTTTAAAGGTAAAATATCTCGGCCGTAAAGGTGTAATAGCCGACGTATTCAAGAAGATGGCCGGGCTTCCGGCCGGGGAACGGCCCGGGGTAGGCCAGATAATAAACGCCGTTAAATCGCAGATTACGTGTGCGCTTGAAGAGTCGCTCGCAGCCGTCTCAGGCGACGGGGATACGGACGGCGAAAAGATCGATATAACCCTGCCCGGCATACACCAGGAACCCGGGACAACCCATCCTATCACCAGGACCATAGAAGATATATGTGAAATATTCATATCGCTCGGGTTCAGGGTCGTCGAGGGCCCCGAGATAGAGACGGAGCATTACAATTTCGAGGCATTGAATATACCGCTGGAGCATCCTTCCCGCGACGCATTTGATACGTTCTATCTAAAAAGTCCACAGTCCACAGTCCATAGCCCACAGTATTTGCTCAGGAGTCATACATCGCCGGTGCAGGCGCGGTTCATGGAAAAAAATAAACCTCCGTTCGCGATAGTGGTACCGGGCAGGGTTTACAGGCCGGACGCCACGGACGCGTCTCATTCATTCATGTTCCATCAGGTGGAAGGGCTTGCTGTGGGAGGGGATATACATTTCTCCGACCTTAAAGGTGTCCTTTCGGTATTTGCCAAGCAGATGTTCGGCGAAAAGACGCGGATGCGGTTCAGGCCGAGCTTCTTCCCCTTTACAGAACCGAGCGCCGAGGTCGATATATCGTGTATCATATGTAGTCACCAGGTCACCAGGTCACCAGGTCACCAGAAAAAGTGCAGTATGTGCGGAGGAAAAGGGTGGCTCGAGATAATGGGGGCGGGTATGGTCAACCCGAAGGTATTCAAGAACGCAGGTTACGATCCGGAGAAAGTGACCGGGTTTGCGTTCGGGATGGGTGTGGAAAGAATAGCAATCTTACGGTACGGTATACCGGATATACGCATGTTCTTCGAGAACGATATGCGGTTCTTAAGGCAATTCTGATATGCGCATAAGTTATAATTGGCTGAAAGAGTATGTGGACGTCAGGGTCCCCGCAGAGAAGCTCGCGGAGCTCCTCACGATGGCAGGACTCCCCGTCGAATCGATCGAAGAGAAGAACGGAGACCGCCTGATGGAGATAGAGGTCACCGCCAACAGGTCCGACTGTCTCAGCGTAATAGGCATCGCGCGGGAAGTTGGTGCTATTACGGGGCGTAAACTTAAGATCCCGTCCACGGTCCACGGTCCACGGTCCACGGTAAAAGCCCACAGCCCACAGCCCACAGCCCACAGCAAAGTTTCGATAAAGGTCGAAGACAAGACCCTCTGCCCGCGATATACGGGGCGGGTCATACAGGACGTGAGGGTCGGAGGATCGCCCGTATGGCTTAAAGCGAAGATAGAGGCGATGGGACTTCGAAGCGTCAATAACATCGTAGACATAACCAACTTCTGCCTCTTTGAGACGGGTGAGCCTATGCACGCCTTCGACCTCGATAAGGTGAAAGGCGGGCAGGTCATAGTAAGGCGGGCGAAGAAGGGAGAAAAGATAGTCACTATAGACGGCCTGGAGAGGACCCTGGATGATACTATGCTGGTCATCGCGGACGCGGAAAGGGCGATAGCCATCGCCGGGGTAATGGGCGGGCTTAATACGGAGGTCACCGCCTCAACGCGGAATATATTACTGGAGGCGGCTTATTTCGATCCGGTCTCGGTCCGGCGCACCGGCCGCAAACTCACCATCTCTACGGAATCGAGCTATCGGTTCGAGCGCAACGTCGATATGGGAAATATATTGTATTCCTCGGAAAGGGCGGCCGCGCTTATCCGCGATGCGGCCGGCGGCAATGCCGGGAAGATTATGGATACAGGAAAGAAGCCGGACCCGGGAAAGACCGTTACATTGCGTCCGGCGCGGCTTTCCAAAGTACTGGGCCTTGATATCCCGGCGGCTTCAATAAAAAAGATCCTGGGTGCGCTCGGGATCCGCGTGAGATCGGCGGCGCGGGATATGATGAAGTTGACGGTCCCCGGTTTCCGATGCGATCTCAACAACGAGGTAGATATTATAGAAGAGGTGGCTCGGATATACGGCTACGATAAGATGCCGGTCACCATACCGCCGGTCGTGGAACAACCCGTGAGAAGGACCCCTGCCATGATGGCCGAACGGGAGATCAGGGATACCCTGGCATGCCTGGGTTTTACCGAAACGATCACCTACAGCTTATTGAGCAGGAAGGAGCTCGAACGGGCGCGGGTAGCCGGCGGTGATGTTGTCGAAGTGCAGAACCCCCTCTCCGGCGCCCAGGAGGTGATGCGGCCAAGCCTTCTGCCGGGGATGCTCAATACCATGGTATGGAATATGAACAGAAAAGAGAAGGACCTGAGGCTCTTCGAGATAGGAAATGTATATACCAGGAATGAGAATGGTTTTGTAGAAAAGAAACGGCTCTCTTTAGGTATCACCGGAGAGGCATTCTCGAACTGGACGGACAGGCCGCGGTCGTCCACATTTTTCGACGTCAAGGGCCCGCTGGAAAAGCTGTTATGTGAAGCCGGCGCAGTAGGCCTATCCGTCTCCGACGCGGCCGACGAGAGGTTCCTGAAGACCGCATGCGCGAATATAGAGATACGCGGAGAGAATACAGGTGTCATGGGCGAACTCAGCCCGAAGCTGTTATCGGATTTTGATATAAAGGAGAGGGTCTATTTTCTTGAGGCAGACCTCGAGAGGATGATCGGGGAGGGCCGGCCCGAAAAGAGATTCATGCCGCTGCCTAAATACCCGTCCATATTCAGGGATATCTCTATAGTCGTGAGCAGAGATGCCCGGAACGCCGGTATCATCTCCGCGATACGCGACGCGGGCGGCCCTATACTTAAAGAGACGGCGCTCATCGACAGATATACCGGCAAACAGCTCCCGCAGGATAAGATAAGCCTTACATATCGCCTCGAATACCGCAGTTCCGAAAAGACGCTTGAAGAAAAAGACGTCGCCTCTGCCCACGCCGCCGTCCTCGGTGCCCTGGAAAATAAATTCGGCGCCAGGCTCAGATAACTCCAACATCCTCAATTTGCTTTTCAAAAATTCTTGTGCTATACTTTTTATAGGAGTAAAAAATCCCTGCGGTGTTCGTGATTCAAGTGAATAATCTTGAGCCATTAGCACTTAAAAAGGGTACCTAACTGCCGGGATGCCTTGGCATATCGGCGAGGGTACCCACCTGTAACATAACAGGATCAAGATCATTCATCTTCACACGGCATCTGCGGGGATTTTTTTATGGCCAAATCCCGGGAAATGGGGTAAGATTTATCCGTTATGGGACCGGCTGACTTTCCAAGGATCGTCTGCATAGAAAATACCAACCATTGCGATGCAAGCTGCATCATGTGCCCGAGAGAAAAGTTAACGCGCGGTCAGGGGATAATGCGCTTTGACCTTTTCAGGAAGATAGTCGACGAATGCTCCGGCTATAATATTAAAGGGATGAGCCTCTATGGATTCGGCGAACCGTTTTTAGACCCCGGATTCATAGAGAAGATAAGATATGCAAAGGATAAAGGCATAGAGAATGTGTATGTCAGCACCAACGGCTACTCATTGACGAAAGAAAAATGCAGAGAGGTCATATCTTCCGGGCTGGACAAGATCGGAATAAGTTTTTACGGGAAAGATAAAAAAGAGTATGAGGCCGTCTTCCGCACGCTTAACTATGAAACAACGCTTCAAAATATAAGAAATTTTATAGAAGAAAAGCGGAGAGCGAAGAGCAGGAAACCGTTGCTCTACATAAAAGGCCTGAGGCATTGTCAGGTCGGCCCTTCTTCGGCGCGGTTCTTCGGGTATCCTGTCAGAGAGATATTTCATCTGCCGGATATCGGATTCCGGCTGAGATGGCGGCGGCATGCCAAGACCAGGATGCAGGGAGGAGAACGGTGGCGCGGCTGGGTCCATGAAAAAGATTGCGCCGGCGTCAGGCATCCGGCCGCCGGGAGGGATGCCTGTAACGACGTCTGTGACAGGATGGTACAGATCCTGTGGAACGGCGACGTCGTGCCGTGTAACTGCGACTTCGACGGGACGCTGAAATTCGGCAACGTATCCGGCACGGAGATCGCATCGATCTGGAATAGAAAGGAATATAAGAGATTCCGGGAGATCAAAAATTACAATAACGCTCTTAACGAAATAATGTAAAGAAAGAGATGCCCGGCCATTATGGACCTGTTCACTAAAGAGAAAAGGGCGGGGAAAGAGACGGAGCCCCTTGCGATAAGGATGAGGCCGAAGACGCTCGACGACTTCGTCGGGCAGGAGCATATCCTCGGCAGGGATAAACTCCTTCGCCGCCTGATAGAATCCGACAAGATAGCGTCCCTTATACTGTACGGTCCTCCCGGTTGCGGTAAGACGACGCTCGCCCTTATAATCAGCGAAAGGACGAAGTCGAATTTCGAGCGTATAAACGCCGCCTCAAATAACGTCGCCGATATGCGTCGTATAATAGATGCGGCAAAGAGGCGCGAATCCCTCGACGGCAGGCGGACGATACTTCTTATAGACGAGATACACCGTTTCAACAAAGCCCAGCAGGACGTGCTGATGCCGGACGTGGAAGCCGGCAACCCCGTCCTGATAGGCACCACCACCCACAACCCGTTCTTTTACGTGAACGCGGCGCTGCTGTCGCGCTCCCAGGTCTTCGAATTCAAAAAATTGAACGACGATCATGTGGTCTCGATACTCAAAAAGACCTTAATGGACAAGGAGAACGGGCTGGGGAAGATGCCGCTTGCGGCGGACGAAGAGGCGTTAAGGCACCTGGCCAGGATCTCCGAAGGGGACGGCCGCCGCGCATTGTCGGCCCTTGAGGTCGGCGCGCTCACCACTCCGCCCGGGAAGGACAAGAAGATCCGTTTCACGCTTAAGGTGGCCGAAGAGTCGATCCAGAAGAAGGCGGTTGTCTACGACAAGGACGAGGACGGCCATTACGACACCATATCGGCGTTCATCAAGTCGATGCGCGGCTCCGATCCCGACGCCGTGCTATACTGGCTTGCGAAGATGATCTACGCCGGCGAGGACCCCCGGTTCATCGCGCGCCGCATAGTGATATGCGCGGCGGAAGACGTCGGCAATGCCGACCCCCAGGCGCTGGTCATCGCGAACGCCGCGCTCCAGGTCTCCGAGTTCGTCGGGATGCCCGAGGCGCGCATCCCGCTGGCGCAGGCAGCGGTCTATGTCGCATGTGCCCCGAAATCGAACGCGGCATACCTCGGTATCGAAAGCGCGCTGAAAGATGTGGAGGAGGGGAAGGTCCTGGAAGTGCCCGACCATTTGAAGGACGCTAACCTCGATTCGGAGGCGTTCGGCCATGGCAAAGGTTATAAGTACGCCCATGATTATAAAGACCACTACGTGAAACAGGAGTACAAGCCCTCGGACAAGGTCTATTATGTCCCCACAGCGATCGGATACGAAAAGAAGATCAAGGAATGGCTTGAAGGCCTGAAGAAGGGCGGGCAATGATCCGGTCATTCTTCAGGGAATATATACTCCCCGGCAAAATCGCATCTCTCCACAACTTTCTTATTTAATCCGGCGCTCCTAAGGATCGTAGGCGCCATGTCGTAGATCGACGGCCGTTCTTTCGTTATCCGTCTATTCGAAAATATGACACCCGGGACGAGCGCCGGGTCGAAGAGATGGTCTCCCGACCATTTCTTCATATTATCCTCTATCAGCCCTTCGGGCGCAGCACCCAATGCGGTCTGCCAGGATGCCCGGCACCCTTTATTGAACCCTATATAGAGATCCGGCGCGTCTTTCGCGTGGATCCCATGGAATATATCCTCGCCGTCATAGACAGCATTTATGACGGGCGCGCCGTATTTCCCGTCACGCCATCTCCTAATATTTCCCGATAGCTCTTTCTTAAGGCGCCGCGTCTCTTCCCCCGGCTCTACTATGCCGCCTGTTTCGCGGCCGGCCCGGTTTATATAAATAGCGCCGAAACCGATGGCGTAGGCCTTCGTCTTTGTCCAGTCGACATCCTTCAGCAGTTCCCCGCCGGACCTTGCGGAGCCATCCTTAAGGACGAGATAACCGTTCTCCCTCAACCAGCTGTTGACGTGCACGGCCCTCCTGAAAGTATCGAATCCGTGATCGGACAGCACGATCATTATATCTTTCCCGCCCATATTATCCATCGCGTCCCCGACTATCCCGTCCATCTTTTCGTACCACGTCTCTACCATCTCCCGGTAACGCGCGGGAGCATCCTTTTCATAAAGCGGGTGCGAAGGGTCGCGGTAGCGCCAGAAGATGTGCTGTATCGAGTCGGTCAGCCCGAAATACGAAAAGAGGATGCCCCTCTCCATACGCTTCAACTCGTAGTCGAATATCGCCTTCTTCTCTCTCAGGACCTCGTCCGCCTCGTCCAATAACGACTCTTCGGAGACCCTCTTTTCATTGACAGCCCAGGTGTCTATCGGCATTCCCTGTGTGTGATAAAGTCCTATAGCGTCGGTGATCTCTTTACTGTATGACGCGGGATACGAGATGGGGAAGAATGGGTCCCGCGGGTCAAAATTGATAGGGCTTATATAAAGTTTAATATCCGGATCGACCTCCAGGAGATGAAATTTTAATATTCCCCGTATCTTCCCGAATGTCCCTACGTCGAAAGTTGTCTCTTTCCAGCCGCTCCGCTCTCCCGCGGCAAGTTTAAACCGCTGACCCTGGAATTCAAATAAAGCGCTCCTCCCATCATCGGCGGGAGATATCTTCAGCTGCACTTTCGCGTTGGAAAGGGTGCCCGAAAACCCGGAGACCCTGGGGCCTATGATATCCGTATATATTACGGGCGACCTTTCTATATGGAACGCTTTCCCGCCCGTATCTTTGCCGGTGACGATCGCTCCAGTAGTGTAGTAAGAGAAGGTGCCCTCGGTGCCCAGTATGTCCGGTACCCCCATGCCGGAGAGCATCTTCCCGTAGATCCTGTCCGGGGGGAAGGTCAGCGGGCAATTTATGATAGTGGCCGGTATCCTTGCCCGGGACGCGTAATCCCAGAATCGTTTGCTCTTTACGACACTCTGCGGCTTGGAGCGGCTTATGTCTGAAGTGGCCAGGCGCAACCTATAATTTTTCGGATCCCTCGTTATGAAGTCGAATACGCCGCTCTCCCCGGGATTCAGTCCCGTCGCGAATGCTGTCCATGCCACGGGCGACTGCGGAGGGTTAGTGGTGGCAAGGCGCCTGTAAGAGCCGCGCTCTTTTAAAGAAGCGAAATGGGGGAGCCGCCCGCCCGCCATCATCGGTTCCATTATCTCCGGGCTCAACCCGTCCATCCCCAACACGATTATCTTTCTGTCGCATAAAGGTTTCTTATTGGTCATCGTTACCCCCGCGATTATGATGATAACTATCGGCAAAAAGAATAGTATGAACGCATATCTTTTATGGCGTCTCAGGAATCCGAAAGACCTCTTGAGAAACAGGGCCGCGATCCCCAGCAGGCCCAATAAAAATGTGACGAGCCAGCCGGCAATGCCGACGAAAGTGAACCCGCTCCCGGGATCGATATATGCGAGGATGATCACATCTATGTATTATATCAGCCATTTTCCCCCGTTCAACTCTTATGTAGATATTTTTCGGTACGGGAGCTATAGCATAAAATTGACATTTTATTATATGATAGTATAATAATGATAATGGATCTCGTCCCCGGGTCATTATGAATTTTCCATCGAATACACTAGAGATATTAAGAAGCCTCGTCATCAGAAATCTTAAAGTCCGCTACAAAGGGTCCGTTGTCGGGTTTTTCTGGACATTCCTGAACCCTCTCCTTACGACGCTTATACTGTATATCGTCTTTTCATATATCGTGAAGATAGGGATAAAGGGATACCCGCTCTTCCTGCTCTCAGCGCTGCTGCCATGGGGATTTTTTTCGGCATCGCTGGGCGACGCATCGCGGTCGCTCGTCGATAACGCCCCCCTCGTGAAGAAGGCCTACTTCCGCAGGGAGATACTTCCCATCTCTTACGTAGTGAGCAACTTCGTCAATTTTTTGATAGGTATTTGCGTGCTGCTTCCCCTGGTGATCGTCCTCCGGCCCCATGTCCTCACTTCGATCTTTTGCCTGCCCGTGGTGCTCGCGGCCCACTTATTATTCACTACAGGCCTTGCCCTTTTTTTATCATGCGCCAATGTATATCTGAGGGACGTGAGCCATGTGACGGAGATCTCGCTCATGCTCTGGTTTTACCTGACCCCCGTATTCTATCCCGTATCCATGGTACCGTCACGTTTTCACGGTTTATATATGTTGAATCCCATGGCCTCGATCATCACCATGTACCGGAACATGCTATTTGACGGCATAGTCCCTTCCGCCGAAAGCTTATTCGGGATAGCGGCGGTATCGGCGGTCTTGCTTTCAGCGTGTTATCTCATCTTCAGAAAGTATGAGCCATCTCTGGCAAAATATATATGAGGATTTTTTATGGATCCCGCCACAGCGGTCGTCTTTAAGAACGTCGGAGAAAAATTCAGGCGGTACCATCTCCGCGAAAGCAGCCTGAAGGACAGGGCATTGAACATCCTCCTGCGTAAGCGCGCCCCATCCGACGAATTCTGGGCCCTCAAGGGTATAAATTTTACCGTGAGAAAGGGCGAGACGGTCGGGATAATAGGGGAGAACGGTTCGGGAAAGACGACCATATTGAATCTCATAACGGGGATACTCAGACCCGATGCCGGAACGGTATCGGTCAATGGGATGGTCTCCGCGATGTTAGAGATAGGCATCGGTTTTCACCAGGAGCTTTCGGGAAGAGAGAACATATATATTTACGGGGCCATATTGGGGCTGAGCAAGAAGAAGATAGACTCTAAATTCGATGAGATCGTTGCCTTTTCCGGGCTGGAGGATTTTATAGACGCCCCGCTCAAGACCTATTCTGCGGGGATGTATGTGCGCCTGGGGTTTTCGGTCGCAATAAACGTGGAACCCGATATCCTGCTGCTCGATGAAGCGTTGTCGGTGGGGGATGAAAATTTTCAGAGAAGGTGCATCGACAAGATAGAGGAATTCAAAAAGAGAGGGAAGACCATAATAATGGTCTCGCATGACATGTATCTTATCGGCGCGCTATGCGACAGGGTCATCGTCTTCAGAAAGGGCGCGATCGAGGCCGACGCGGATGCGGCCAGAGGCATTGAGATATACGAAGAGATGATGAAGAGGAAGAGGGGCGGCGCGATGCTGGAGAGAGGCCGCTTGAAGGTGACGTTCGACAACGGGAGGATATCATTATTATGGAACGGGCGCATGATCTCCAAGGGGCTAGGATGTTACACGTCCCTTCTTTCGGGGGATACCTGGTACGATTCCGCCTTTGACGGATGGGGGTGCCTCTATCTGGGTTCGACGAAGATGGTCGCTATGGGTACCTGGAAAAACCTGCCCATAGCCCAGGTATGGCAGATAGAGATGAAAGACGATAATACGATAAACTGGACCGTGGATATGCAGATAAAAGAGAAGGTGCATCTGCGGAATAAACAGATAAATGTCATGGTAACGGACGGATACATGAATTGGCGCGCCTCCGGCAGCCATCATGGATCGCTGCCGGAGGATTTTTCTCCCAGGGGGCGCGAATGGCAGACCATATGGCAGCAGGACGCCGTCACCCCGGATCCGTTGAGCATTTTATGCGCCGGGGACGGGAGCGGGGCATTGCCGTCCGTATCGTTCCATTGTTCTTATGACCGGAGTGCGTATATAGCAAAGGTCATAAACTCCGACAGTTCGTTCAGGGCACGGGTATTACAGTATGTCAGGGCCGATAGCGATAACGATTTTGAATTTGCGCCTGACCAATACAGGTATTTCGAAGGCAGGATATCAATTAACGCCGATTAAACAGCGTAATCGACAAAGAAGATCTTATGCGCATACTTCTTACTAACATGCCATGGCGCGAGAAGAATACTTGCGGGGTGCGCGCCGGCTCCCGCTGGCCGCACATCAAAGACCGCACCGAGGCTCGCTACCTTCCGTTCCCGTTCTTCCTCGCTTATGCCGCCGCCCTACTGAAGAAGAATGGTTTCGATGTGACCATCATCGACGCTATCGCAGAAGAGATCCGCGAAGAGGAATTCCTGAAGAAGGTGCAGGCGATAGGCCCGGACCTCATTGTGGCCGAGACCGCCGCAGTGTCATTGAATAATGACATGACGATCATTGGCAGGATAGATGCGCGCATAAAAGTCGCGTTGGCCGGGCCGGAAGTAGCTATAAGGACGAAGGAGTTCCTGAAAAAGAATACGCGCATAGATCTTGTGCTCAGGGGCGAGTATGAATATACGCTTTTAGAGCTGGCGTGCGCCATGAGGGACGGCCTGGGCCCGGAGGGGATATCGGGGGTGAATTTCAGGGGCGCGGGCGGCAGGATAATAAAGAACGCGGACAGGCCGCTGATAGAGGACCTCGATGCATTGCCGTGGCCGCTTCGGGACGGCCTGCCCATGGAAAGATATAACGATACGCCCGGCGGCATCCCGATGCCTTCGGCGCAGATGATCGCATCGAGGGGATGCCCGCACGGGTGCACTTTTTGCCTGTGGCCGCAAGTCATGTACGGAGGACGGAACTATAGGACGAGGTCGCCGGATGACGTAGTCCGCGAGATGAAACATCTGACCGGAGATCTCGGCTTTAGGTCCGTCTATTTTGATGACGATACATTCGGGTTGAACAGGGGATGGCTTAAGGAATTTATCCGCGAGATGCGGGAGGCGGACCTTAATATACCGTGGGCGATGATGACCAGGCCGGACTCCATGGACAGGGATATCCTTAACGAGCTGAAGGGCCTCGGCCTATGCGCGGTTAAATACGGGTTCGAATCCGCGGACCAGGATATTGTAAATAAGTGCGGCAAGAAACTGGATCTATTATACGCGAAAGATATCATTGCATATACCAAATCCCTGGGCATCAAGGTCCACCTCACTTTTATGTTCGGCCTGCCGGGGGAGACGCGGAAGACGATCAAAGAGACGATCGACCTGGCACTGGGCCTGGACCCGCATTCCGCCCAGTTCTCCATAGCCACGCCCTTCCCGGGCACACGGTATTTCACGGAACTGTACGACCCCTTATTTGCCAAACGCAGCCACAAAGGATTGGCGAAGAAAGGCGCGATAAAGGATCGCGCGGGAGAAGGCCGGGCCGATATATTATTGGTCCTGTGCCCGCCATGGGATATCACCATGCCCCCCCTGGGCATTTCGTATCTTTCAAGTTACCTGAAGCATAAAGGGTACAGGGCGCTCGTATTCGACGCCAATATATACCTCTTCAATACGGTAAATCATGAATACCGCAGATGGTGGAATACCAACGCATATGAGCTGTGGGTCCACGAAAGATCTTTCGATACCGAACTGTCGGACGCTTTCGGAGACAGGTTCGATGAGCTTGCAGAGGAGATAATCTCCACGGATACGAAGTGCATAGGGTTCTCGGTCCATTACGCGAACAGGTTATTTACGGTCGAACTGGCCAGGCGGGTGAGGAAAAGGGACAGGACGCGGGTCATGATATTCGGCGGGCCGGGATGCAGCACGGAGGAACAGAGGGCACTTATACCGCAGGATATAGCGGATGTATTTGTTGTCGGCGAGGGCGAAGAAGCGCTTGCCGAAGTACTGAAGGATTTACACGAGAAGGGCGGGATAAGGCATGTGCCCGGGACGATAATCAACGAAAAGGGCCCACTCTCCGGCCATATGCCCCGGCAGCCGATAGCGGACCTGGACACGATGACCTTTCCGACATTCGAGGAATTCCATCTCGATCTCTTCACGCTGCCGCGTCTCCCGCTTTTGACAAGCAGGGGGTGTATCGGCAGGTGCAGTTTTTGCAATGATCACGGGATGTTATTTCCATACCGGCAGAGGACGGCCCGGCACGTGATGGAGGAGATAAGATATCACGCCGCGCATAATAAAGTGGCGAACTTCAGTCTTAAGGACCTCCTGTGCAACGGGAATGCGCGCGAATTGGAATTGTTGTGCGATATGATCATCAAAGAAGATATGAAGATAGTCTGGGACTCGCAGGCGATCCCCAACAGGAGCCTGACGCGCCGCCTCCTAGCGAAGATGAAGAAGGCCGGTTGTAACACGCTCATATACGGCGTGGAGAGCTGCTCAGACAATGTATTGCGTAGGATGCGGAAGTCCTTCACAAAAAAAGATGTCAGCCGGGTCCTGAAGAATACGAAACGCGCCGGGATAAAGGCATTTATAAACATAATAGTCGGTTTCCCGGGGGAATCGGAATCCGATTTTATGGAGACATATGATTTCATAAAGCGGCATATATCCTGTATAAACGCGGTCAGTTCCCTGAATACGTGCCTGGTGAATTACGGGTCAGACCTTCAGCGCCGGCCGCAGAAGTACAATATCGCCGCCCCGGAGCAGGGAGGCATCGACTCTATGAGGTGGCAGGGCCTTGACGGCAATACCTTTGAGTTGCGCGAAGAACGCCTCGGGAAGATATCAAAACTTTTTTCCGATTTCGGCGTCGATTGCGGGTATTCCAATACTTCGGCCCCGCCGCTTTCCGCATGTGATGACCCGCGACCCATTCGCCGCGCGAGATCAAGGCGAAGGTCAAAGTTCGAGCCATACCCGGATCGCCCCGCTTGTGATCGTGCGCTTTCTCCAAGAGATCTGGCCGCTGCGAGAGAAAAGGCGTACCTGCTCTGGGAAGACCATTGCAGGAGGAGGGGGGATTACAGGTACGGCGGTCCATTGCATAAGCTCATCACGAGCTTAAGGGGGTTTGGAGCGGCATTTACATTGATAAAAGTCCACCGTTATATGAAATGCCGGAGCAGGGCGTATTCCTCCCTCAGCTCCCGGATCGCAAAATTAAAAAATATAAAAGAGAAGGCAAGGCGGTATCTCCACAGCCGCCTGACATTGATGGGCGTGCTGAACGGTTCTGCCGCTTACCTGGGGCCTCATATGGCCCAGTTGGACGTAACGGACAACTGTAACAATTCCTGCATAGGGTGCTGGTGCAACTCGCCTCTCCTGGGAGAAGATGCGGGGAAGGCCGCAGGAAAGCATCTCCTGCCGCTCCCCCTGGTGAAGTCCCTGATCGACGATCTTCATGCCCTCGGCACCAGGGAGATATATATTGCGGGCGGAGGAGAGCCCTTCATGCATCCTCACATAACTCAGATCATAAAGTATATAAAAGAGAAGAAGATGTCATGCGCCCTGAATACCAACTTCACCCTTGTAGAAGACAGGATGATAGATGAGCTGATCGCCCTTGAGGTAGACCAGATAACGGTCAGCGTGTGGGCGGGAGACGCGAAGACGTATGCCGCGACGCATCCCGGCAAGGACGGATCCATCTTTTACCGTCTCAGGGATCTATTGAAACGCCTGGCTCTCGCCAAGAGCGGCAGGCCCAAACCGTTCGTCAAGATATACAACGTGATATCGAATATAAATCATCGCGAAATATCCGCCATGATAGACTTCGCCGTTGAGGTGAAGGCAGACGCCATAGAGTTCGCGGTGATAGATACGATACCGCACAAGACAGACGTTCTATTGTTGTCGAAAGAAGAGCGGGATGAGGTCCTGGACCAGTTCAATAAAGCGAAGGACAGGATCGCGTATCTGGGCGAATACGGCAAATTGGAGTTTTCGCAACTTCCGCTTTTTCTGAAGAGGCTATCATCGGAAGACGCGTTGAGGGGGGAATATGACAGGAAGATCCTGGAAAATACCCCGTGCTATGCAGGATGGCTATTCACGAGAATAATGGCCGACGGGAACGTGATAGGCTGTCTGAAAGCGCACAGGATCCCGGTCGGAAATCTACATAAGGAACGATTCCCGGATATATGGAACGGGCAGAGACAGGCGTATTTCAGGATGAAGACAAAATCCGCGCGCAAAGAGGATCCCGCCTTCGCCTTGATAGGCAATGACCCCAATTCCGCTATCGGGTGTTTCCGGGGATGCGATAACATCGGGCGCAACATGGAGATGTACAGGAGGATACAGGCGCTTACTATATACGAAAAAGGGGCGCTCTATATGATAGAGAACGCCATGCGGTTTATGCCATTTTTGAAGGGGAAGATAGTTGAAAAAGAACAATAAGTTATTTCTCCTCGCGTACCTGTTCATCACAGCCGTATTATTTACCGTTTTTTCGAAGATCTACAGGCTGCTTAAAAAGTCGACGATATTCGGGGATTAAGAGATGAAGATACTCCTGCTCCACCCTCATGACGTCTTTTCGAAGGAGGAACCGTGGACACGGCGGATAACGAGTCTCGCGGGCGAATTCACAAAACGCCTGCATGAAGTCAGGCTGGTCTATTTTTTAAAAGATGCGGGCCATTGCCAGGCGCCGTTCTCGAGAGACGGCGTAGAGTTCGTCCCGTTACCAAGGCGGGGAGGACCGTCATCGCTCGTGAAGCACGGCATAGCCATTTCCAGACTTGCGCGCTGGGCGGATGTAGTACATTTCCAGAAGTGTTTCCATTATTGTGCCATACCCGCGGTCTTCGGCGCGCTCGCGAACGATAAGCCGGTCCACTACGATTGGGACGACTGGGAGGAGAAGATATATTGCGATATGGTAAGACCGCCTTCGGCTGCCGTGCGGACCTTCCTGCATACGCTTGAGACGGCCCTCCCGCGCATAGCCGATACCGTTTCCGTGAGCAGCCAAAAATTGCGGCGGCTATGCATCGGGCTGGGTGTAGAGGAAGAGAGGATATTCGACGTGCCTGTAGGCGCCGATCCGGAGTCATTCAACCCCACGGTCAACCCCGACTGGATAAAGAGGAAGTTCGGCCTAAAAGGGCGCACCGCCCTCTACCTGGGGCAGCTGCACGGGGCGCAGTATGCCGACCTCTTCCTAAGGTCGGCGAAGATCGTGCTGGAGAGGAAGGGGGAGATGTTACATTTTATGATAGTAGGTGACGGTGCGGGGTTGGGGAAATTGAAGGTACTGGCAAAGGACCTCGACATAGAAGAGAGGGTGATATTCACCGGGGCCGTAGAACATGACAAGGTCCCGGCTTATATCGCCTCGGCAGATATAGCCGTTGCCCCTTTTGAAGATAATGATGTCACCAGGTGCAAGAGCCCGCTTAAGATAGTCGAATACCTGGCGGCCGGGAGGCCGATCGTAGCAAGCGACGTGGGGGACGTGCGCGCCATGGTGGGCGACTGCGCCATATTGACGGAGGCAGGATCCCCTGCCTCATTGGCCGGAGGCATCCTTAAGTTGCTGGGCGACGAAAGACTGCGCACTGAATTGGGGGCCAGGGCGCGTAAAAGGGCGGAGGAATATTATAATTGGGGGCGCGCAGCCGAAACGCTCCTCGAGGCGTACGGAAAGGCGATCGGTCCGCACAATCAAGATGGCATATAAAGTTTCCGCATATATACCGTGTCATAATAACGCCTCTTCTCTGGCGAGATGCATCGAGTCTGTACAGATGCAGACTCATCCGGTAGACGAGATCATCGTGATAGACGACGGATCGGAGGACGGCAGCGCCGCTGTTGCGGCATCGTTCCCGGTCCGGGTAATAGAGAACGGCAGGAACGTTGGCCTGGCCTCGACCCGCAACGCCGCTTTAAGGTATGCCGGGAACGGCCTCGTGGCCTCCGTAGATGCCGATTGCGTCCTGTCGCCGCGATGGCTCGAAGAGTGCATGAAACACTTTTCGGACCCCCGCGTTGCGGCGGTCGGGGGACGCCTTGTAGAAGAGAACGTTGAGCGTCTGGCCGACAGGTGGCGGGCGACGCGCCTCAAGCACCATTGGGGGGATTCCCTTAAGACCGATCCGCCTTTCCTCTCAGGCAGCAACCTCGTCATACGGAAAGATGCCGCCGCGAAGGCCGGATATTACAATGACAGGATATACAGGAATAATTATGAAGATGTCGACATCTCTTTGAGGCTCAAGGCCTGCGGGCTTAAACTGGTATATGAGCCGGACGCAGGCGCAGCCCATACCAGGAGAGATACCGTCATATCCGCTCTCCGCACATACTGGAACTGGAAATATCACGACTATAGGCCCGGTTATGTCATGAGGCCCGTATTCAACAGCGCAAATACGGTGAAATTGGTGGCAGAGAACGTGCGGGGAGGGGATCCCGCCCTTATTCTGCTCGACCTTTTATCGTTCTTCTCCTCGACTTATCTGGACCTCAAAAAATATTTCTTGAAAAGACAGTGAAAAATAGACCATTCGTATCGATCGTCATACCCACTTTCAACAGGAAAGACCGGCTCGGGAGGTGTCTGCTTCATCTCGGGCAGCTTGAATATCCCAGAGACCGCTTTGAGGTGATAGTGGTGGATGACGGCTCGCATGACGCGGCCGGGATCGCGGGGGTCGTGGGCGCCTTTCAGGGGTCGAGGCTGATCCGTAATAATAAGAATGAAGGAGCCGCAGCGGCGAAGAACAGGGGGGCTAAAGAGTCCTCAGGCGCGTTCGTCGTATTTATAGACGATGATATAGAGGCGGATAAGGGCTGGCTCTCGGAGCTTGTGGCGGCAGCGCTGGCCGACGATACGGCAGCAATATGCGCGTCAAAGCTACTTTTTAAAGACAGGCCGGGTATCGTGAACAGCACCGGCGGCGTGATGAACATTTACGGTGATGCCTGGGACCGCGGGGTATTTGAGGAAGATACGGGGCAGTATGATAAGGAGGAGAGGATATTTTTCGGATGTTCGGCCGCAATACTGGTCAGGCGCGACGCGCTGGAGCGCGTAGGGTATTTTGACGAAACCCTCCTCAGCATATATGAGGATGTGGATCTGGGGTGGAGGATAAATCTGGCGGGATATAAAGCGATATATGTCCCGGGCTCTGTCGCATATCATGCCTTCGGCGGGACTATCCGGTCAGATGACCCGGAAGCGAAGTATATGCTCGAGCGTAACAGGATAAGGATAATGCTCAAGAATTATGAGCTTTTCACGCTCTTGCGTAATTTGGCGGGGCTCTTAAAGTTCAAATTCGAAAGGTTTAAAAGAGATCCCCGTTCGGCGGAATGCCGAAGAGGCGGCCTTCTCTTTGCCTCCCTGAAGGCGTGGTCCTGGAACATCGCCTGCGTCTCCGGCGTCTTGACTGAACGTGTACATGTCCGGAAATTTAAAAAAGTCCGCGACAGGGACATATTCAAGATCATGGGGCGGTACAAATATGAGAGTTTTGGCATATGAAGACGGCCATAGTGCATGACTATCTGAACCAGTACGGGGGGGCCGAGAGGGTCCTCGAGTCGCTCCATGAGATATTCCCCGAAGCCCCCGTATTCACCATTCTTTACGACAGAGAGGCGCTCCCGCAGTTCGGGGATTGGGATATAAGGCCTTCATTCGTCCAGAGAGTGCCGTTCGCAAGGAGGAACCATAGAAATTTCATATTCTTATTCCCCGGGGCGGTCAGGTCTTTCGACCTGCGGGGGTTCGATCTGGTTATAAGCAATACCCACGCCTGGTCTAAAGGGATAATGATCGACAGGCCCGCATTTCACATATCGTATTGCCTTACCCCTCTGCGCTATATCTGGGACCTGTACGACGACTATCTCTCACGCAGTTACATACCGTTCTTCGCGCGGGCGATGCTGCCCGGCTGGGCAGGGAAGATGCGCGCATGGGATATCAGGGCTTCGGGCAGCGTTGATCGTTTCGCCGCGGTTTCCGGTACCGTAGCCGGACGCATAAGAGATTATTACGGCAGAGAGTCCAGCATAATATATCCGCCGTGCGATACGGACCTCTTCAGGCCCGCCGGCGATCCTGGCGGCACCGCAGGATATTATCTTACGGTCGCCCGGCTAAAGGCCTATAAGCGGATCGACGTGGTAGTGGATGCCTTTAACCGGCTTGGCCGCCCTCTCAAGATAATCGGGGAAGGCCCGGAATCCGGGAGGCTGCGGAAGATGGCGCGCGGCAATATTGAATTGCTCGGGCGGGTCCCCGACGAGGAACTGGTGCGGAACTATCAAAATTGCAGGGGCTTCGTCTATGCCGGCGTCGAAGACTTCGGCCTCGTCTTCGCCGAGGCGCAGGCCTGCGGCAGGCCGGTGATAGCTTACGGGAAAGGCGGCGCGGCTGAGATAATCCTGGACGGCAGAACCGGCGTGCTCTTCGACGAACCTTCCGCAGAAGCGCTCGTATCTGCAGTAAAGAGATCCGAGCTCATATCGTTTGACAGCACCTTTATCAGGGAGAGGTCTCTCAGGTTCGGCAAAGATAAATTCAGGAAAAATTTTTGCGAATTTGTTTCAACGGTAACGCAGAGACAGCCCGGACCGGCTGCGCAGGAATAGAAAATGAAGATCCGGCTCAGTATCATAGTGATCACGCATAACCGCCCCGAGTCGCTGCGCAGGTGCATAGAAAGCATTTCGGCGAGCACGGTCCCGGATAAGCACGAGTTGATCGTCATAGTGAACGGCACCGAAGATAAGACGCCGGATCTCCCGGCTTCCGCATCCTCGGGCGTTTTAAATATGCGGCATTATGTCATAAGCCGGACGAGCAACGGTGAAGCGAGGAACGAGGGCATAAAACGCGCGTTGGGGGAGATACTGTATTTTCTGGATGACGATGTCATAACCGGGAAAGATATATTTATGGAGGCGCTGAGGATATTCGATCGCAGGGCCGATGTGGATATCGCAGGAGGCCCCAACCTGACCCCTCCGGGCAATACCCCCTTCCAGAAATGTATAGGGCATGCCCTTGCCTCTCCGTTCGGATCGGCCGGGATGAGGCGCAGGTATATTGTGCTGCCGGCAGAGACGCTTGTCGATGACAGCGCCCTAATACTCTGCAATCTGGCCATAAGAAGAAGGGCGCTGGAACTGGAGGGTGCCCTTTTCGATAAGAAGATAGTCTGCAATGAAGAGAATATACTTTTGCAGCGCATGCGCACAAAGGGCCATAAGATGCTTTACAGCCCGCGCCTCGCAGTTTATCACGACAGGAGAAAAGACCTGTTTGAATTCGCCCGGCAGGTATTTAAATACGGCAGGGGGAGGATGCAGCAGACATTACGCATGCCCGCATCGACCCCGCCGTTCGTCTTTCTGCCGGCCATCTTCGCCCTGTATCTCTTATCTCTCTTACTGGCACACAGTGGACCGTATCTCGTGCCGCTTTACGTATATATGGCGCTGGATATATTTTTCTCTCTTGAGATATCCCTGAAAGGCAGGGATATCCTTCTCGCGCCCATCTCGGCATGCGTATTCCCCGTTTTACACCTGTCGTATGGGGCAGGATTTATATACGCCTTTTTCAGAAGGTGCACAGAAAGATGACGATAGGACCGATATGTATAGTGCATGGTTCGATTTTCATGGCGTAAAGGTGGCCATAAGAGCCGATGCCGATCGGGTGGCCGGGGACTTAAAACGGGATTTTGCCTATTTTATAACGGGAGAGTGTCCGCCGGACATCTCCGTGGAGATACTCTTCCGGCCCCCTCCCTACGAGACGGTACCACGGGTCAGGGCCAGCCGTTATCTTCCGACATCTATCGTATATGACGTCAAAGGGAAGAGGTATGTCGATTACCGCAACAGGGCCCTGACCGTTTACGATCATGCCGGCCAGAGGGCGCAGATATATTCCGCCGACAATGATCTTCTGCACGAGATAAGCTATCTTCTCGTCCTTTCAAGGGTTGGAGAGCTGCTTGACAGGAGAGGCATGCACAGGATCCACGGCCTGGCGTTATCCGTAAGCGGCAAAGCGGTCCTCTGCCTGCTGCCTATGGGGGGAGGGAAGACGACGCTTGCGCTTGAGCTGTTGAAACAGGACGGGATAAAACTGCTTTCCGACGAGATCATACTGGTCGACAGGAGCGGGGCCGTCTTGCCGTTCCCCATGAGGCTCGGTATAGATAAGGAAGACGCGCCCGTACTCCCCCCGGAACTTTTGCGGGAATTCCCGCGGCAGCGTTACGGCACAAAGATATTGCTCGACATCGATCATATAAGCGGCAAAGTCGGGAGCGCCGGCGCACCATGGCTGATATTGATAGGCGAAAGGGTCTTTTCGGATGAGACAAAAGTAGAGCCGATGGGCAGGATGAGCGCTTTCCGTTTTTTATTCAGGGACGGTGTTATAGGCCTGGGCCTTCCCCAGGTAGTAGAGTACTTCCTGCGTAACGGCATACGCGATCTCGGCAAGGTGCCGATACTATTCTCCCGGACGCTTGCTTCCCTGAAACTGCTTTGCCGTTCGAAGGTCTATAGGTGTCTGCTCGGCCGCGACAAAAAAAAGAACGCCGAGACCATAGCGGGTATTTTAACGAAAAGCCATGAATAGATATAATGGGAATGCCCGGGCGGGGATGTCGGATCGCACGATCCTTCTGGCGATACTCTTCCTGGCGATCTTTTATCGGGGCGCTTATCTGAATGTGCAGCCGATAGGTTATTTTGGCGACGAAGGCTGGTACGCATCGACAGTTAAAAACATATGCAATGATCCAAAAAATTTTTTATATCCGGTATGCGTTAACGGACCGTCTATCCATCATTTCGATCCGGGCACCCCTTCGGGGAAGATATTGATAAATAAACCGCCAGCCTTCTTCTGGTTAAGCGCGCTATGCGCCCGGCCTTTCGGATGCAACGAAGAGAGCATGAGGTTCTTTTCCGTGATCTGCGGTTCGGCGACCGTGCTTGCCGTCTATCTCTTCGCAAGGGTCTTGTTCGACAGGAGGACAGGGCTGCTGGCCGCTTTTTTGCTGGCATCATATCCTGCCCATATCATACTATCGAGTTCGATCCTGCTTGAGACCGCCTCCCTCTGTTATACAACGCTCATCGCTTATCTCTTTATAAAAGGCACATATGACAGGGACAAGAGGCCTTTGATCGCCGCTATCTTTTTGACCGCACTTCTAATGCTGACAAGAGGTCCGGAGATAGCGATCCTGCTGGGGATCTTGTCGGGCCTCTCGATCATATACTGGAGGGAGCGCAAAACGTATATAGGCCTTGCGCTTTTAGCGCTTATGGGCGGGATCCTGCTTTCCCTTATATGGTATGTAATGGTGTGGCTTACGCCGGACAGATACGACGGTTTCCTGTGGTGCCAGGGGCATAATGTCTGGTATCTGCTCTTCAGGTATAATCTTACGGCGAGGTTGGATCACCATATAGATCTCTTTCGACAGGCCGGCGGATTCTTTAAGAACCGCGTCGACATAGTGATCCCGGTCCTTGCGGCCTTTATGATGGCGGCCGCATTGTTCATGAGACGGCAACAGGCGACAGAAGAGAGGAGGAGGCACGGGCTCATCATATTACTCTCCTCTTTCTTCCTGTATTTCATCCCCGTCTTTCTCCTGAACTCCCCCGCCTGGAGGCGGATGGCGCCCCTCTTCTGTATATACGCGGTCATCATTTCGATCGTAATGTGTGCCCTGTATGACAGGTTCAGGATGAGGCATCTGAGAACGGCCGCCGCCGTCTTTGCTCTTGCGGCGCTTGCTATAAGGCCGATGGTCCTCCTGCATCCGCCGTTCTCTATCCTGAAGACAGGCTATCCGAGCACCGCACAGGGATATCCCCGGGATGAGATGTGCAGGATATATAAAGCCGTGGGAGAGTATATAAAAGACAGAACGGATGGCTATAACTTTTCCGCTCTTGTGCCGGAGGCGAACGCCATTATGACATATCATACCGGTAAACTGGCATTATCTTCCGGGCGGCTGCCGGAGCCGGCAATGCGTTATGTGTTGAATAGAGAGGTGCGGTACGTAGGGGTTACCGATCTGACCGGAAAAGAGTACGAAGGCCTGCTTAAAGAGCGCGGGAGATCGATCAATAGTGATGCCGGGATCCCTGAGATATGCCACTATCGTTTTTACGACTGCTTCCCGGAAGAGAAGATCATGCCGGATAAATATGCCCGGCAGGAGAGGCCGTGAGACCTCATAGGAATATCCGTATATGTCTATTGTCGGCGCTTTTCATATCCGCCATCATGCTGTCGGCATGCCCGCATATGGGCCATTCCGGCCCTCAGGCGTCTCATTACAATCTTCTGATAATAGTCCTCGACGCCGTACGGGCTGACCATCTTTCGTGTTACGGGTATCCCCGGAAGACCTCTCCTAACATCGATTCATTGTCGTCGGAAGGGACCCTGTTCAAACACGCCTATAGCCAGTCCTCCTGTACGGTCCCCGCGGTCCACAGCATGCTCACTTCCCTCTATCCGTCAAGGCACCGGATATTCCTTTTTGACGAAGATCTGCCGCCCGACACGACAACGTTATTCAGCGTTTTGAAAGAACGCGGTTTCGCCACAGCGGTCATATCGGAATCCCCTTTTGTAGAACGGCGCTTTGCCTTTACCGGGGGAGTGGATTATATCTTTACGAGCGGCCTGCTCCTGAATAAGAACACGCGCTGGGCAAGAGAGTCCCTCAGGATGTTTTATGAGGTAAGAGATTCAATAAAGGTTTTTCTCCACAAATACGTCATATCAAAGGATAAGAGATCGGTGCTCTATTTCCGGAAATTTTATGCAAAACAGGTGCTGCGCGAGAGCGTCTCCTGGCTCAGGCGGAACAGGGACAACCCATTCTGCCTTTACGTGCATTTCATGGGAGGGCACTACCCGTATAACCCGCCCTCTCCTTACGGAGATCTGTTTTTTGAGGAGGGTATGACAAAAGTGCCTAAATATGAGGAGCGGGAGGAGAGCGCCGGAACTATTTCGGGGCCCCGGCTCAAAGGCGCGATCTCGCAATATGACGGTCTTATCGCCTTTTATGACGAGCTTACAGGCAGCCTGGTCAGGGAACTGAAGGATATGGGGTTGTACGAAAATACCGTCATCGTCATAACGGCCGATCACGGTGAGGCCTTCTTTGAGCACGGCAGGTCCACGCACGGCCATTATATGTACGAAGAGATCGTCCATATCCCGCTCATGATGATATTCCCATCCCGGCAGGGTAAAGGGACGGCATTTGACGGCCTGGTGCAGCATATCGATCTGATGCCCACCGTCCTGGATGCCCTCGGCGCGGAGATGCCGGAGGAGATAGACGGCAAGAGCTTCCTGGGGGTGCTCGAGAGCGGCGGAGACGTTATGGACAGGATCGCATACAGCGAATTACAGGACAGGGAAGGCGGGAAATTTTTTGCGGTACGGGAAGAGGACCATAAACTGGTGGTAAATGATCTCCCCGGCCATAGGAGCGTAGAGCTATACAACATCGCCGAAGATCCGGCCGAACGGCACGATATTGCTGACGCCGAACCTTCCGAAACGGCGCGCATGTCAAAGATACTGGAAGATTACCGCGCTGCCGGGCGCGGGGCCGGTAAAGAGGCGAATACAAGGAAGATAAAATTGACACCCGCGTTCATCGAAGACCTGAAAAGTCTGGGGTATATGCAATGAGCTTACATATTGCGCGTAGCGGGCCGGTCCGGGGAGAGCGTGTGCTCTATGCTCTGATCCTGGTCCTGGCGGTATTCCTGGGCACATATGATCTGGGGCAGAGAGATCTCTTTTACGACGAGGTGGGCAGCGCCAATCTCGCGTCGTTGAAGACAGAAGGCCTCCAGTACAGGACCAGCCCTTTATATTATTTCCTCCTGCGGCTCTGGCCTAAATTCGGACCGCCGGAGATCTCCCTGCGCCTCTTCTCGGTCACCTTCGGCGTATCCTCGCTCTTTATCCTCTTTTTTCTGATGCGCCTGGTATTCGATGAGCAGATAGCGTCATTGTCCGTTCTTATCATGTCGGTATCGCCGTTCTTTATCTTTATGTGCCGGCAGGCTACGCCATACGCGATCTTCCTCTTCATTTCGCTGTGCAATCTCTACTGTTATTTTTCCCTTCTGCGCGGGAAGAGTCCACGCCGCTGGGCCCTGTATGTCATAACCGCGATATCGGGATTACTGGTTCATGAGGGATTGTTATACCTGTTAGCCATGGAAGCGGTCCATGCGGTATTCTCCGGCACCGGCGGCAGAGACGGGAAGAAGAAGCTCGCATTTATGATCATACTCATGGCCGCCCTATTTTTGGTCTTGATAGAGCTCCTTATGAAGGGGCGTTTTAAGAACATCTTTTACTTCGCCCTGTTCAGGGACAAGTATAATTTTCTGCCGTACAGCCCGTTAAGTAAGATATTTTATACATTTTTCGTATTCAGCGTCGGGGAGACGGTCTTGCCGTGGTCGTGGCATATCACGATCCCGTCTTTTTTTGCCTTCGCCGCAATGGCCTGGCTTGGATTACGCAGGTCCCTATCGCACGGAAGAGACAGGTCCCTTGTCTTCTTAGTCTTCCTGTTCATCCCGGTCCTGGCCCTGAACAGCTTAAAAAGTTTTTTCCCGAGATATCTTTTTCCGGCGCTGCCGTTCTATGCGGCCCTCATATCCTGCGGGTTATCCGGTGTGCGGAACAGGGTATTTAAGACGGCGTGTATCCTCGTGATAATAGCATCGAGCGGCTACTCCCTCTTTAATTACTATACCGGTAGAGAGTATCATAATAACATCTATCTCGACCCGTGGCGGGAAGTCGCATCATATATCAGGGATAACATCAGGGAAGGCGACATCATAGTAACGGTAAGGCCTAATATGCCTCTCCTATATTACTACGGAAAGACCGACCGGCAGCTTTTCTATACTATCTCTTTTTCCCTGAAAAAGGAGATGCAGGGCTTCGTCTTCAATGTCTCCGAAAAGGCGCTCGAGGCACACCGAAGATCCGTAAGGCGCGTATGGTATATAAAGAACGCGCCGGGTCTATTGATGTCCCGTCTTATGACCGAAGAAGAGTTGGAGAGACGCAGCGAAGCGTTCGGCAAATGGCTTAACGCCAATTTTGTGCTGGTCGAGACCAGGAAGTATCTTCACGATGAGCATGCGCCTATCAAGCGGAAATTTATCGATAAGATATTTCTCGACGACAGGATAACGGTGTTTCTCTATGAGGGGAAAGGAGAGGGGGTTCGATGAAGGGCTTCCGTGAGGCTATGCGCCGGATGCTCGTACTCTCGAATTCCGTCAGCCGTTTCGAGAAGATCGGGCGATGGATATATGATTCCAGTTTCAGGACCTTTATCCGGAAGGTGGCCGGCGGCTTCCCGGAGATAGAGTCGGTATATGTGCGGAACAGTTTTGCGGACGGCAGCTGGACCCCCTGGGAGAGCGATATAGATATAACCATAGTGACGCGTCTCTTAGGCCGGGAGGAAGAGACCGTCTTCCTGAATAAGTTCTGGAAAGAGGTATTCCGCTATCCCGGTTTCCGTTCAATATTCAGACACATAGATATCTTCGACAGGCAGGAGTTTGCCGCCATCATCAGCGACAGCTCGGGGCAGTTGAGCTACTTAAGGGAAAATATCATGCCTGTCGAGGGTCCCGGCGAAGAAGGCGGACATCTTTTGCGGGAGGATATGGGACGTTCAGCCGAAATAAAAGGATATAGACACGGTGATTGGATGTATGCGTATATACTGCTGCTGGAGGAGAGATCGCGTCCGGGCCCGCTCCACAGGTACCGCTCTTCATTCAGGAAGATCCTGCGGTCCGCGGATGAGATGACGGGACCGTTTCGTGATCTTAGAGAGATAACGGCGCGGATGGACAGGCATCCCGCCTCCCCGGAGACCCGTCGGGACCTCGTGGTAGAAGGGTTACGGCAGGGCCTTCTCTGCGCGTCGGATAGGTTACGGAAGAGAAGCGCTTTAATGGGCAGCAGTGCGGGCGGCCCCGGAGAGTTTTCCGTTGTTATCGGGCAAAATGGCGTAGAAAAAAGGATCGAAGAGGCCGCAGATGCTTTCTGCGGCGGTCTTGGCGCAGGAGAGGGAGATATCGAGTCGGTCATCTTAGCGCCGGAACCTTTTGAGAGAGACGCATACAGGTTGTGGATAATCCTGGGAGAGGGGCTGAAGAACGATCTCTTCCCGTCGCTTATAAGATACGCGGCAGGCGAGTATCATAGAAAGCTGAAGAAGGACGCGATATTTCCAGCCATCGTGACGGCCGATATACTGGACGGGATATTTTTGTCCGACCTCCGGTCCATTTTCGGCTATTTCCACATAGAGCGCACCGGGAAGGTCCTGCTGGGTGACGGGATAATGGACCGCCTGACGGTCCCGTCACGGGAGGCCCTCATCGATAGCGCATATAACAGCCTACCGGTCTTTTCGGGAGCGATACGCGACGCCCTGCGCCCCGATAAGCCGGATCACTACAGGGAGTTCTGCCTTTACAGGACCCTGGCAGTATATATATTCCTGAAGCGGAAGGTGATCGCAACCTCGCCGGAAAGGATCACAGATCTCTTAATGCAGGATCCGGGGGTATCTCGCGAAGAACGCGGTCTGCTGGAAAGGGTATCGCAGGGCCGCGGTGTAAGGAAGGAAGAGCTGTTTGACCTGTGCCGGAATAAGGTAGAAGAGTCCTTCCGGCTGATACACAAAGAGAGAGGATCATACGATAACGTATGTTGCAGGAGTTTGACGCTATCATCATAATACGCCTCAGCTCGCTGGGAGACGTCGTCCTGAGCACCGCTGTGCTGAAAGCGTTCAGGGAACGGTTCCCGCGCGCTCATTTAAGTTTTATAACCGCGCGGCGATACGCCGACCTTATCGAGCATAATCCGTTCATAGATGACCGCGTCTATTTCGAAGACAAAAATTTCATAATGGGTATGATGCAGATATGGGGCATGCGTATAAAGTTCGGCAGGGGCCGTAATATGCTGGTAGATCTTCACCCTTCCGGCTGGAGCCCCATGCGTTCGTCTTTCTGGGCTTTTATGCTGCAGCTGGCCATACCGGCCCGTCGTAAGATCAAAGCGAAGAGAAAGGACTTTGCGGCCCTGGCAAGGGGAGGTGCGATCGGTGCGGCCGGGCACATCGTCGATGATTTTTATGCCGCCCTGGCCGAACTGGGGCCGTCCGCATATTCTCCCCCCGCGGTATTTTTGCCGGAAGACGAAGAACCGGCCTCGCGCGCCATCCATTCTAAAGAAGACGGCAGGTGCCGCATAGGGGTACATCCCGGGGCGAGCTTCCCGGTCAAAAGGTGGCCTGAAGATAGATTTGCGGAGCTTTGCAAACTTTTGCAAAAAGAAAAAGGGTATTTGCTTACCATTTTTGGAAGCAGAAAGGAATCGGAGCTGATACACCGTATCGGGAAAAGCGTCGATACCGGAAAGGCGCGCTTAGCGATCGGGCTGGGTTTAAAAGAGATGATACGCCTGATAGACGAGTGTGACATTTTTATCGCTAACGACTCCGGCCTTATGCATCTGGCCGCCGCTAGGGGCGTGCCCGTCATCTCCATATTCGGCCCGACCCATCCGAAGCTGGGATTCCGGCCTGTCGGGGACGGGAATGTCGCGCTTTACAGCGATGTACCATGCAGCCCATGCAGCCGGTGGGGCGAAAAAAGGTGTAAACTGAAAAGGAGTATCTGTTTTGACGACATCGGTACGGCTAAGGTTTTAGAGGCCGTAGAAAAAATGGTCAATACAAAGAGAGATCCGGCCTCTCTTCTCTGTATTTCTTGAAGGCCCTTCTCCAGCTGGCCGAAACGATGTTTTTAGCGGGATGATCGTTAGGCTGTTTATAATGACCGCAATACCTGCAGAGGACCCCCAGCAGCCTTCTCATTGCATCATCATTTACCAGGGACAATTTTTTTATGCCGACATCAAGGCCGAATATCCTGCTCACATGTATCCCCGGGGCGCAGGGGTAGTAACCGTATCTGGATAACCCCATGCCGCAGTGTACGGTCCGGGGGCAGCCTTTTCTGAAATCCGCAAATTTGTATATGAAGAGGTCCGCCGGGGCAATATTGATACTGTCATGTCCCGGCACCGCATTATCGTTGGCGCCTTTTTTGTCTTTCCTGAGGATCGTGATCCACGAGGGCATCCCGGACAATGTCCTCTTCGTCTCATCCGAAAAATTATTCGTTATTATGGAAAATCTGCAGTCCGGATTGAAATCCCGGTATATGGTTAACGACTCGACTATGTGAAAAAGCAACGGATGCAGTGTCGGTTCTCCGCCGCGGATCTTTATAAGATCCCACTTCCAGCCCAGATCGATCGATTCGTAGACAAATTTTCTGATCTGTTCACCGGACATGGCCCCTCCGCTGGGCGCGTGTTCAAAACAGCACTCGCAATTTATGCATGAGACATTACAAAATTCCGTGATCTCGAGCTGTATGATCTTTTTTCCGATACCCCATCTCGGCTGGACTAAAGGGCTCCATGGCAGATACCATCGGGGACAGCATAGCGTGCGCAGATCGATCCTGGGGGAGATATCCTTCTCCATGCCGTTGATTATACCCCAAAAGAAACCGCTGTCACAGCAGATTTTCTATAAGGCTAAAATAATATTGTACAAGAGGCTATTATGGTAAAATAATATATCGCCTGCTCCTATAACAGAGGGCGGGCTCAAAATAGCGCAGGGTGGCAGGTGAAACAAAATCCTATCTTAACAGCTTGCGGAAGATTGAGAGACCGTCTTATCCCGTCCTCCGGAGGGACGGGCGCCAAACCGCCCAAAAATCCGGCCATTCTGGGGTTCCCGCAGGATCTCTTCGTCGAGACGACCAATTTTTGTAACGCGGCCTGCGTCATGTGCCCGCGCGAAAAATTGACGAGGCCCCTGGGAGAGATGAAAAGGGAGCTGTATGAAAGGATCGTCGACGAATGTGTCAGACACAGGGAATTCCGTTTTTTGACCTTATTCGGTTTCGGCGAGTCGTTATTGGACCCCGGCCTCATAAATAGGATAAGATATGCCAAAGGAAAGAACGTGGGGGTTGTAAGGTGTTCGACAAATGCTCATCTCTTGACAACGGAATTTTCAAAAGAGCTCATACTCTCCGGCCTGGACCGGCTCAAAATAAGTTTCTACGGCACTAATAAGGAAGAATACGAAAGCGTCCATAGAAGACTGAATTTTGAGGAGTCGTCGAGAAATATAAAGAACCTGTTACTGCTGAAAAGGCGCTTAAAAAAAAGTAACCCTTCCGTATCCATACAATATCTGATAGATACAAGAAGGGGGCCTGCCATGAATGCCTTTCTCTCCCTTAAATTTTATTTACAGTGGATACGGCACCTGAGGATACAGTATGCCTTTTTACACAACTTCGTTACCGGAAGGGAATACAATAAGACTGTTTATAGCGGGAACGGGATGAAATGCCAGATGATCTACCGGAACCGTATGCATGTGCTATGGAACGGGGATGTTACGCCCTGCACTTATGATTTTAACGGGGAGATGGTCCTGGGTAATATTTGCAGGGCATCTATTAATGATATCTGGTCCGGAGAGGGGTATCATAGGTTCAGAAGGGCGCACACGGTAAGGGATTTTAAAAATTATCCCATGTGCGCAAAATGCGATATATGGTCTGCGCTCAGGTGATCAAAACAGCGGGAAGGGATATGAAGGCAGAACGCAATATCTTGGGCATCATCCCGGCGCGGGGCAATTCTAAAAGGATCCCGCGTAAGAATATCGCGCGCCTGGACGGGCGACCCCTCATCTTTTATACCATAAGAGAAGCGCTCAGGTCCAGATATCTGGACAGGGTAGTCGTATCAAGCGAAGATAAAGAGATCATCGGGATGTCCAGACGATACGGGGCCGGGGTCATAAAGAGGCCCGGACGGCTGGCTCGGGACAGGACCCCTACCGAACCGGTCTTGCTGCACGCGCTTGAGTATCTGAAAAGAAGAGAGGGGTATCTCCCCGATATAGTAGTGCTGCTGCAGGCGACCTCCCCGCTGAGGGGCGCGAAGATCATAGACGGGTGCATCGAAAGGTTCATAAAGAGCGGGGCCGATTCGCTTTTAACCGTTTGCGAGGACAGGGCTTACCGCTGGAGACTGCAGAATAAGAGGATAAAGCCGTTGTATGACATAAACAAGAGAAGGCGCTCTCAGGACGTCATGCCTCTATACAAGGAGAACGGGGCTGTCTACATTACCAGAAGAGAAACCCTGGTCGAGCACGGGAACAGGCTATGGGGTAAGATAGATTTTTTTGTTATGGATGAGAAGGATTCCATCGAGATAGATCATAAGGCGGATCTCTTATTGGCAGAGCAGGTCCTGAGATCAAAGAAGAAGATATGACCAAAGATAATATAGATCACGGCCACAGACAACAGAGGGACCGCATGGCCATTATCGGAAGGATCGGCCTTGACCCGGGTTATTGGATATACCGGTTCAAATGGCTCCTTGCCACAAAACGCCTTTTCCTGCCGTCTTTTCCGATGCATCTGGATATAGAGGCGACCAATATATGCAACCTGAGGTGCAGGATGTGTGCGCAAAATACCCTGACCGATAAAAAAGGTTATATGGACTTTGAATTATATAAGAAGATCATAGATGAGGGCGCCGGGAACGGCCTCTATGCGATAAAGCTACACTTCAGGGGGGAGCCGCTTTTGCACCCAAGGATAACGGAGATGATAAGATACGCAAAGCGGAAAGGAATAATAGATGTGATGTTCACGACGAACGCCACCTTGCTGAGAGAGGACCTTGCCGAGGCCCTGCTTGAAAGCGGGCTCGACCAGATAATGTTCTCCGTGAACGGGCATACAAAAAGAGCGGTCGAGGATATAGAGGTCGGGGCCGACTACGGCCTTATTATGGATAACATACACAGGTTCCTTGATAAGAGGAGGCGGAAGAGGTTGCCGCGGCCTCTCGTGAGGGTCCAGATGGTCAGGACGGAAGGGAACAGGGGAGAAGAGAGAGAATTCCTGAAGAAGTGGAGGCCTCTGGCAGATACCGTTGCCACTATCGACTGTTTTGTTCCCGCGAACAGAAGGTTGCGAGAAGAGATGAATTACCGGGCCGAGAGGTCGGATATAATCTGTTCTCGGTTATGGCAGCGCATACCCGTATTCTGGAACGGCGAAGCGGGGTTATGCTGTATCGATTCCGATAATGAGGTGAAATTAGGGGACGCGCGCGTCCAGAGCATAAAAGATATCTGGGGGGGCGCCCGTTTAAAAGAGATAAGAAGGCTGCACCTGGAAGGCAGGATGGATGAAGTCCCGTTATGCAGACGCTGCGGGTTCAGGGAGAACCATGCAGCGGCCCAAAAGGAGCTAAGCTAGTGCCTGTTATAAGACTGGGTAACCGCATCGTCGGTGATAATAGACCATGCTTCATAGCGGCCGAGATAGGGCGGAACCATAACGGCGATATAGATATCGCCAGGAGACTGATAGATATCGCCGTCCTGCATAAGGCGGATGCCGTCAAATTCCAGAAGAGGACCATCGAAGCGGTATATAGCAAAGAGGAGCTGGCATTGCCCGTAGAAAGCCCTTTTGGCACGACCAACAGGGACCTGAAACAAGCCCTGGAATTTGGACCAAAAGAGTACAGGGAGATCGACAGGTATTGCCGGAAGAAGGGCATCCTGTGGTTCGCCTCGTGCTGGGACACCGGGAGCGTCGATTTCATTTCGAAGTTCAACCCGCCTTGCTATAAGATATCATCGGCCTGCCTTACGGATGAGAGATTGCTCAGATATATTAAATCGAAAAATAGGCCTGTCATCCTTTCCACCGGCATGAGCACCATGGAGCAGATCGCCCGCGCGGTGAAGATAATAGGCAGGAGAAACCTCGTGCTGCTGCACTGCGTCTCTTCTTATCCGGCCGCCGTAGGTGAACTGAACTTGAGAGTGATCGAAAGGATGAAAGATAAGTTCAAGTGTCCGACGGGCTATAGTGGCCATGAGACCGGTGTCATAACTTCGGTCATGGCCGCCATGATGGGCGCCTGTCTCGTGGAAAGGCATATAACCCTGGACAGGGCGATGTGGGGCAGTGACCACGCGGCCAGCCTGGAACCGAGAGGGCTGGAGTTATTGGTCAGGTATATAAGGACGATACCTGTAGCATCCGGGAACGGGGAGAAGAAGGTCTACAAAAGCGAGATCCCGGTAATGAAGAGATTGAGGAAGGCCGAGTTTGGATAACGATATGAAGAAGAAAGAACTGATAGCCCTTTTTCGCGGGCCCTCGCCGAAAGAATTATCATCTCTTAAGGATAAGTTGAATTCAAAAACGGATGAGACGGTCATCCTGGGCATGGATCCGGAGGCCATATCTATCCTTCAGGATTCAGGGATACCGTACGTCAGCATAAGAGATCATTTCGCAAGGGAAGAATATGCTTCTCTCGCGGATGAGCTGATAGAGATGGTTGAGAATTTCGGCGCCGTCAAATCGGGAACGGGTCCCGGGGGCCGCTCTTTAAACGAATTTTTACAGTCCGGCGATATCGTCTTATGGGACCTACTAAAAATGCACTTTTGCGAAGAGGTATTCGAGCAATATTTTTTGTATAAGATATTTACCAGGGTCATAAATACGGTAAGACCCGCCAGGGTGATAATATTCAGCAGGAATAACCTCGCGGAAGATATCCTCAGATCGGCAGCAAATATAAATTCCCTGGAGGTAACAATATGCCCGCCTGGATTTGTGGCCGGGACGAGATCGGCCTTTAGATCGGCCTTTAATTATCTGGTGAATGTCCCGTATCCGGTGATAAACATCCTTAAGAAGACCCCGGATATATTCATCTTATTGGACTGGGCCAAGGACCTTAAAGAACGGTTTATCCTTAAATTTCAAACCCCCGCGGTCCGGGACGGGAAACCGCATGCGCGGGACAGGATCGTGGCCATATCATATTCCACTCCTTTCCACTTCATCCGTTCGGTCAGTAATCTTTCGAAAGAGAAGGCGGGATATCCGATAACGCTCATAAGGGCCGATGAACTGACGAAGGATTTCAGGTCTATATGCAGCATAAAAAATTTATATTATGCGACCCATTATGAATATTTTGACAGGGAGAAGCATAGAGAGGGTGTTAAATTATCCCGGGACCTATACGATAGAGTGAAGAAGATCGGGCCTCATTTGCTGGCAGGACGATTTATGAAGATAACGGGTCTGCCGGTCAAATTTCATATAGAAAAGTTCGTAAGATCTCATCTGTCGAGATACGGCATAAGGCGACTGGTGCGTTTCAAGCTGACCGTAGGATCTATTTTAGACAGAGAAAGGCCGGGGGCCGTATTGTTGAGAGACGATACTACCAAATTCGGAAAATTAGCGGCACGGATAGCGACAAAAAGGAATATCCGGCTCATGATAGCCTCGCCCCTCAGGGCCGCCTACGACCCCGTCTGGAACGGTTTTTTAAGAAGGTCGATGGAGAAGATGCCCGGTGATACGGTATTGATAGCGGACACGTACATAGCCGACAGCCTTTCCGGTAAAAAATTCATGGAGAAGGACGAGATCTGTAAAAGATCGGGAATAGATAAGTCGAAAAGGATCCTGCTCTTTACAAGCCAGGCCCTGCCGCCGGTCCCCGACAGCGACATGATCCACCGTTTATTGATAAGGGCCATGGAAAACTTTCCGGAGTATCACCTTATGATAAAACTCCATCCAAGCGAGTCCAGGTTCAGGAGCCTATGGGCAGCGCGGAGAGCGAAACTCAGGAATGTGAGCGTAGTCAAAAATTTCGATTTTTTAGACCTGGTAAAGTCATCCGCACTATTGATAACATTCAATACGTCGATAACCGGCTTACAGGCGATGTGCCTTGGGAAACCGGTGGTCATATTGGACCTGTGGCCCTATCTTGGCAAGCATGAGTCGATGCCATATCTGGAGAGCGGGGCCGCCTTCGCGGTGCATGACCGGAGAGAGTTAGTGCCGACGATAAGACGGGCATTATATGACGACGGGGCAAGAGAAGAGATCTTCAGGAAAGCCGGAAAATTTGTGAAAGATAACGAAGCCCTGTGCCGGTGAGAGAAATGATGGAAAAAGAAAGACGGACGGAAAATATAAAAAAGATACTCGTATTCGGGCCGAACTGGATAGGGGATACCATAATGTCAGGACCGCTTATCGACTCGGTGAAGAGGTATTTCAAGGATAGCCGTGTCGTAATGGTCACAAGGCCTCACCTGTCGCCGTTGTGGCGGAGTAACCGTGCCGTAGATGAAGTATGGGATTTCACCGCGCCCGGGACATATCATCTAGCGTCATATATAAGGTTATTCCTCAGGATCAGGAAAGAGAAGTTCGATGCCATGATCGTCCTCCCCCATTACTTCAGATATGCATTGCTCGCTTTTCTCGCGGGGATACCCTGCAGGGCCGGGTATGATGTGAGATGGCGCGGCATCTTTCTGAGCCATATCCTGAAATATGATGCGTCTGTCAGGAAAGAGCACATGATCAGGAACTATATGCATATCGCCGAAACGCTCGGTGCCGTTGTCAACTTCGACGCGCCTGTCCTTGCCGTCGAAGAAGAGATGTTATCCGGGAGAGACGAACTTTTTAAAAAGAATAATATAGGCGTTAACGATATTGTAATAGGCCTGGCCCCAGGCGCCATTTATGGCCCGGCAAAACGATGGCCCGGAGAGAGATATGCCGACCTTGCCTCCGCCCTGATAAAAGAATATGAAGCGAAAGTGGTCATATTCGCAGGCCCGGGCGAAGAAGATATCTGTCAAAAGATCAGGGAGAGGGCATCAAGCACTTCCCTCTTTTTCTGTATAGACCGGCCCTTGCCCGAAGCGGCGGCATTGATCAAAAGATGCGCCGTTCTTATAACTAACGACTCCGGGCTTATGCATATCGCCGGTGCGGTCGGCACAAAGATAATCGCCATCTTCGGTTCGACGAGCCCGCGATGGACAGGACCTCTGGGGGAGGGAGATACGGTCATCCGTGATCCCGTTCCGTGCAGCCCGTGTTTCAGGCGCACGTGCCGTTTTGGTACCTACCGATGTCTGAGGTCGATAAACGTCGAAGAAGTCATGGAAGCCGTCCGGGGGAAGATAAAGGATCGAGCCTGACAAATGGAAAAGATCTGCTGTATTGTCATTACATATAATGAAGAAAGGAACATAGGGGAATGCCTGCGCAGCGTAAAATGGGCTGATGATGTCGTCGTTGTGGACGCGTTCAGCACCGACAGGACGGCGGAGATAGCAGAGGGGCATAATGCAACCGTCTTCCGGGAGGAATGGCAGGGTTACGGCGCACAGAGAAATTTTGGGCTTTCGAAGAGTAGATGTGAATGGGTCTTCTTCATAGACGCGGACGAGAGGGTGCCGGATGTGCTTGCCTCCGAGATAAAGGAAAGGCTGGATGCCGACAAAGGCCTGTACGACGGGTATTATATACCGCGGCGGTCTTTTTACCTGGGCAGGTGGATAAGGTACGGGGAGTGGCAGCCGGATCTGAAGTTAAGGCTCGTCAGGAAGGGCGCAGGGGAATGGTCTTCGCACAGGGTGCACGAGGAGTTCGTGTTGGGAGGAGAGGCAGGCCTCCTCGGCAATTTCATGGAGCATTATACCTATCGCGACATAAGACACCATATGGAGAAATTCAACCTTTACAGCACTCTATCGGCACACGACATGCTGGAGCGCCGCGAAAAGGTCCGGTGCTATCATATGCTCACAAGGCCGTGCGCCCGTTTTCTTAAGGGCTATATATTTAAACAGGGGTTTAAGGACGGATTTGCAGGTCTCGTCATAGCCGTAATGCAGTCGTTTGAGGTCTTTTTGAGATATTCCAAGCTGCGGGAGATCGGGCGGCTGCATTAAAGAGACCGCAGGCGCCGCTTTTATGGTAAAATACGTTGTGTATGAAGAATGATAATATCAGGATATTCTGGACTTTTATAAGGTTCCTGGTGCCGTATCGGAACAAGTGGTTCATGCTGCTAGGCGCAAGCGTCCTGGGCAGCCTGCTCAATCTGATAAATCCGTATCTCACCAAGCTGGTTGTCGACAATGCGATAGCCCGCAAGGAGGTCGGGCTATTCCTTACCCTGGCACTGGCGGCGATAGTCATCATTGTGCTCAGCGCCCTCGTAGACGGAGTCAGGAAATCCCTGGAAAGGTTCATACGGCTGAAGACGGGATTTGATCTTAACAGGGCGGTACATAAAAAGATACAGACCTTCTCCCTCGGATGGTTCAGGGAGAGGTCTGCGGGTGAGCATCTCTATAAAATAAATTACGATGTGGAAAGAGTAAGAAATTTCATCACAAGCGTCCCGCCTCAGGCGGTATCCGTATTTCCTCAGCTCTTTTTCATCCTTATCATATTATCATTCCTCAACTGGAAGATGGCGGTCGTCTCCTTATTCATACTACCCCTTATATATATACCGACGTATCATTTCAACAATAAGATGAAGAGGTCATGGCGGTCGTTGATCGAAAGTTCGCAGGGCATCCTTAAAGGGCTCGCGGAGGCATTTTCCCGCATACACCTGATAAAGGCGCTGGGAAAAGAGACCGGGACTACAAGAAATTACTTGAAACAGCTTATACGTAACATCAGGATAGAGGCCGACAATATACGGTTGGATATTATGAGCGGCCTTGCCAATCAGTTAACGGGCAAGATCGTGATCGGTATCGTAGCGCTCTATGGGTTGTATCAGGTCATAACGGGAGAGATAACGCTCGGGACATTTACCGCTACGACGGTCTATCTGGTCCAGCTGATAGGGCTGGGGGGTCAGGTTGCCGTATTTTCGCAGATGATAGCCGTCGGGCTCGTATCCTGCCAGCGCCTTGACGAGATACTGGAATGCGACGATGAGATCCCCGAACGGAGCGATGCGAAGGATGTGGTATTCAAAAGGCCGGGTATAGTCTTCAGGGACGTCGATTTCTGGTATAAGCCGGGGCGGTCCATCCTGAAGGGCATATCATTCAGCATAGAGAGCGGAGGCAATGTTGCTCTTGTCGGACCTTCGGGGTGCGGCAAGACCACCATAGTAAATCTTATATTGCGGCTTTACGATCCCAGGAACGGAGCCGTTTATATCGACGGTAATGACATAAGGGATATAAAATTGAGATCGCTTAAGATGCAGATAGGGGTCGCGCTGCAGGCACCGTTCCTGTGGGACGACACGATCGCCGGCAACATAAGATACGGCACCAGCGGAGCCGGCAAAGAAGAAGTGGAAGAAGCGGCCCGCATCGCAGGGATGGATGGGTATATCAATAACCTGGGAAAAGGATATGAAACGGTCATCGGAGAAGACGCCTGTAAGCTTTCCGAAGGGCAGAAGCAGAGGATATCTATAGCCCGGGCGCTGATCAAAAGGCCTAAGATACTGATCCTGGATGAAGCGATGTCATCGATGGATTCGGCAAGCGAAGAGGAGATACTGATGCGCATGAAAGAATTCCGGAAAGGTATGACCGTTATAACCGTTTCCCATCGTTTATCGACGGTGCTGGGCACGGATATGGTCTATTATTTAAAAAACCCGGCCGCCATGAAAATAGAAAGCGCCGGAAGCCTGCTGGATAATGATCAAGATTTCCGCGCGTTATTTTCAAATCAGAACATGGTCCCTCCGGAGTCCTTAATAGGTAACGGACCTTTCGAAAATAGACGCGGGTTTTGAAGAGAGAAGAGATGAACAGAAAAGCGTTGACGTTATTATCCGGAGGGCTTGACAGCATTCTGGCCACAAAACTCATGCTTGAGCAGGGGATAGCTGTCGAGGCGATAAATTTTCTTACCGTATTCTGCACGTGCACCAATAAGGGGTGCCAGCATGCGGCGACAAAAGCGGCAGAGACGCTTGGTATACCTCTAAAAGTTCTTAATATCACGGAAGAGTATCTGGGAATAATAAAGAACCCGAAGCACGGGTATGGGTCGAATATGAACCCCTGTATAGACTGCAGGATATTCATATTCAGGAAAGCTAAAGAGTACATGAAGGAAGTCGGGGCGTCCTTCATCGTCACGGGAGAAGTGCTGGGCGAAAGGCCGATGTCCCAGAGGCGGGATGCGATACTCCTGATAGAGAAGGAGGCGGGCCTCAAGGGGCTTATCGTGCGGCCGCTTTCGGCAAAGCTCTTCGCGCCTACGATACCCGAGACGGAAGGGATAGTGGACAGGGAGAAGCTGCTGGATATATCCGGCCGTAGCCGCAAGCCTCAGATAGGCCTCGCCAAAGAGTTCGGCATAAACGACTATCCCTGCCCGGCCGGCGGGTGTCTCCTGACGGACCCGGGATTTGCCAAGCGCATCAAAGACCTGATGGTCCACGATTCCCTCACGCTTGACAATGTGCGGCTCCTGAAATTCGGGCGCCATTTCCGGCTCTCGCCGAATGTCAAACTGATAATAGGAAGGGACGAAAAGGAGAATGCCATCCTGGAGGCGCAGGTCCGGCCCGGTGATATATGTTTAAAGCTGAAAGATCGCCAAGGCCCATTTTCTGTTTTAAGAGGAAACGCGGATAAGACCATGATAGATCATGCAGCGTCGATAGTCGCTCATCATACAAAATTTAAGAAAGAAGGATCCGTCGGGGTCGTGTGCCGGGTCTTGCCGTCCCCGGAGCATGCCACCGTGTATGTTAAGCCCGCGGCGATACAGGAGGTAGAAAAAGTCAGGATATAAGGCGATGAATATAATAAAACAAAGATACATGTATGAAAGATCGGATTTTTCCGGCAAAAAAATTTTGGACTTAGGATGCGGAAATAGAAAGTTCGAAAAAGCCACGGGTGTCGATCGCAGCCCCAATACGGCAGCAGATATAATCCATGACCTGGATATTTTCCCGTACCCTATAGAAGACGACACGTTCGATATCGTGATCTGCAGGCATTCGATAGAGCATATATTGTATATATGTAAAGCCATGGAGGAGATATACCGTATTACAAGGCCTAACGGGTCTGTCATCATCGTCTATCCTCATTTTTCTGCTATAGGATGTTATTCGGAACCGGAACATTTTCACGCTCTTTCGTACTCGGCATTCGAGTTCTTCTGTAATACCAACAGGTATAAGACCAGATTCGAAATATCGAAAAGGAGGATCTATTTCGGAGGCGGTTTCAAAACAATTTCAGGGGTCGAATGGCTTGTCAATAGGTTCCCCAGGCTGTACGATGCGCATCTAAGCCATACGCTTCCGGCATCCAGCGTGGAGGTTTGGTTAAAAGCCGTCAAATAGATACCCGCCGACGGCGGACCTATCCCGGGAAAGTTCGAGGAGTATCCCAAAAAAGAAAAAATTAAAAAAAGTTATTGACAAAAGGGAAAAATAAGGTATAATCACTACTAAGTCAATCATATTTATCGTGTTTGTACCAGGAGGTGGACTAAGGTGAAGATAAGTTATAAAGGAGACTATGCGCTAAAGGCGCTTCTTGGGTTGTCGCTGCGTTATATGGATGATCCCGGCGGGATAGTTTCGATACAGGAGCTCGCGAACGCCGGTGATATTCCTAAAAAATTCCTGGAGCAGATACTGCTGGTCCTTAAGAAGGGCGGGTTCGTTAAGAGCAAGCGCGGGGTAAAGGGCGGGTTTGTCCTGGCGAAACCGCCGGGGGATATAACGGTAGGAGAGGTCATACGGTTCATAGAAGGGCCCATAGAGCCTATATCATGTATAGAGGAAGACAGGTACAAAGGATGTAAGGACCTCGCGAGATGTATATTCAGGGGCTTATGGAAAGAGGTCAGTGACGCGATATCCGCCGTTGTCGATACGGTGACGTTCGAAGAGCTGGCGGTCCGGCATAAAGAGAAGAAGCTGAACCTGAGATCGGCTTATGAGTATTCAATATAATATAAGATAAGAAGGAGAACAAATGGCAAATAAAAGAGATAAGCTATCGAGCGGCCGGCATCCCGCGTCAAAGGTAGCGAACGACATAGCGGAGTTGATAGGGAATACGCCTCTCGTGCGCCTCAATCGTATCGTCGCCCCCGGCATGGCCGAGATACTTGCGAAGATAGAGCGTTTCAACCCGGGCGGCAGCGTCAAGGACAGGATATGCCTTTCAATGATCGAGGATGCGGAGAAGAGAGGATCCATCAAGAGAGGCGCGACGATCATAGAGCCGACAAGCGGAAATACCGGGATAGGCCTTGCAATGATAGCGGCTGTAAAAGGCTACAGGTGCGTGCTTACGATGCCGGAGACGATGAGCGCGGAACGCATATCGATACTTAAGGCGTACGGCGCAGAGATCGTGCTCACCCCGGGAACTGAGGGCATGAAAGGGGCGATCAAAAAAGCGGAGGAGCTCCTCACGACGACCCCGAAAAGTTTTATGCCGCAGCAGTTCAAAAATCCGGCAAATCCGGAGATCCACCGTGTATCGACCGCGCAGGAGATACTTGAAGATACGGACGGAAAGATCGATGCTTTTGTGGCAGGTGTCGGTACGGGAGGGACCATTACAGGAGTGGGAGAAACGTTGAAGAAGCACGATCCCGGCATTAAGATCGTAGCGGTTGAGCCGGCCAGGAGCGCCGTCCTTTCCGGCGGGAATGCCGGACCGCATAAGATACAGGGGATAGGTGCAGGGTTCGTGCCGGATGTCCTGGACCGGAAGGTGATAGACCAGGTCATAACGGTCGACGACAATGACGCGTTCGAGATATCAAAGAGATTGGCTAAAGAGGAAGGGCTTCTGGTGGGCATATCGAGCGGCGCTGCCGCGTGGGCAGCGCTCAAAGTAGCCGAGACACTGGGCAAGGGAAAGAGGGTAGTTACGCTATTTCCCGATACAGGAGAACGCTATTTTTCTTCGGAGAAGAATTTCACAGGTTAATAAAGAGGAGGCGGCAAAATAATATGGCTAAGACGATAGGAGAGATAAACGAAAAGATAAAGAGCGGCGAGGTGGTGGTCGTGACCGCTGAAGAGGTCATAGACCTGGTCGACAGGAAAGGGCTGAAGGCCGCCGCGCAGGAGGTCGATGTGGTGACGACAGGCACATTCGGCCCGATGTGCTCAAGCGGGGCTTATCTTAACCTCGGCCACGCCAAACCAAAGATAAAATTGGGCGGAGGGAAGGTGACGTTGAACGGTATCCCGGCATATACCGGGTTCGCGGCCGTCGACATATATATGGGGGCTACCGCCATGTCGGACGAAGACCCGCGCAATAAGGTGTATCCGGGAGAGTTCAGGTACGGGGGCGCGCACGTGATAGAAGAGCTCGTCGGAGGCAAGGATGTCATCCTCGAAGGGTTCGCATACGGCACCGATTGTTATCCCCGCAAGCACATCAAGACATACATAAACATAAATGATGTGAACGAGGCGGTGCTTTTGAACCCGCGTAACTGCTACCAGAACTATAATGTAGCGGTCAACCTGTCCGATAAGAAGACCATATATACCTATATGGGCGCACTGAAGCCGGGTCTGGGGAACGCAAACTACTGTTCCGCGGGACAGCTCTCGCCGCTTTTGAAAGACCCGCATTATAAGACGATAGGTATCGGGACGAGGATATTCCTGGGCGGCGGGGTAGGATACGTGTATTGGCAGGGGACCCAGCACAATCCTTCGGTAAAGAGAAAAGATAACGGTGTACCGCAGGCGCCCGCGGGCACGCTGGCAGTCACCGGAGACCTGAAAAAGATGTCCCCGGACTGGCTTGTCGGGACTTCGTTCCAGGGATACGGGGTCACACTCACCGTAGGCATAGGTATACCGATACCCATACTGGACGAGGGGATATTGAGATCCGCCGCTGTCAGGGACGAGGACCTGTGGGCGCAGGTGATAGATTACAGTGAGGACTATCCTAACGGCAAGGTAGGATCATTGGGCGAAGTCAATTACGCCCAGCTTAAGAGCGGTAAGATAACCGTAAAGGGAAAAGAGGTGTCGACCGCATCTCTCTCAAGCTATCCGAAGGCGGTGGAGATAGCCCAAACGCTGAAGAAGTGGATAAAGGACAGGAAATTCTTCCTGACAGAATATGTTCAGGCGCTGCCGGGAGCGGATTCGGGGCTTAGCTTTAAGCCGCTCAAGGAAAGACCGGTGAAAGAGGGGTAACTGTATATGGAACATTTCTTTCACGTCTTTCTGCACTACCTGTATGAGATCATCCCCGCTCTCGCTATAGGGTTTTTCATAAGCGGCATAGTGCACGAGTGCATACCGGAAGATAAGGTGCTTAAATATCTGGGGTCCGGCGGGATAAGGCCCATATTCGCTTCGACGATCATAGGCACCCTCCTTCCGGTATGTTGTTGGGGCAGCCTCCCTATAGCGGTGAGTTTTTACAAAAAAGGCGCCCGGTTGGGACCCATATTGGCGTTCCTGGTGGCCACACCGGCAACGTCCATCAGCGCGCTGATGGTAGCATACAGCGTCCTGGGCCCACTCTTTGCCGTATATATATTCTTTGCCGTTATAATCATGGGTCTGGTAACAGGCATCATAGGGGACAGGATACCTTATGAGGAGCACAAAAGGCCCGACAGGATATCGTGTCCTCACTGCGAAATGGATCCGGGTCACGAGCAGTTCCATAAGAAAAAAACATTTGCTCAAAAGACGATCGACGTGCTAAGATTTGCATATATACAACTCCCGAAGGAGATAGGTCTGGAGCTGATCATCGGTATCCTGCTTGCCGCCGTTGTAGCCACATTCGTTCCTTTAGGCAGGATAGTGAAATTGTATCTTGGTGGCTGGCTGGGGTATCTCTTCAGCATAATTTTTGGCATATTCACGTATCTATGCTCTACGGCGAGCGTCCCTCTGGTAGACAGCCTTATGAGACAGGGGATGAACCCGGGTGCCGGGATGACGCTCCTTTTGATAGGTCCCGTCACCAGTTACGGCACGATGCTGGTATTGAGAAAAGAATACGGCACGAAGGTGCTTGCGGTGTTTCTGGCATCGCTCGTGGTGACCTCTTTATTGCTGGGCCTGGGGTTCCAGTTGGCAGTCCAATAAGATCGGAGGTATGGAATGGAAGGGGCAAGGCCCATCTACAAAAAACTTCTCATAATAGCGGTGGTGGTCTATACTATAAGCGTAACTTACATGCTATCGGATATATATCATAAAATAGGCCAGATCGAGCACTCACTATGCCATACGGCGCACTGAAGAAGGAGGGAAGGATGAAGAAGATTCTCCTGGGGTTATTCATATCTTTGATCGTGATATCTCTTTTGCTTGCGATCACGAACAGGCCGGCAAAGGCTCAAAACGAGGGCTCTTCGCCCGAAGTATTGAAGAAGCTGGATGAGGTGCTCCGGGCCCAGAAAGAGGTCCTGGACGGCATCAAGTCGCTCAGGGAAGAGGTGCAGATAGTCAAAATAAGGGTGACACAGCAACAATGACGGCTACCGGAGACAACGTTTCTTACATGGTGGCGTTTTCCGCGGGGTTCCTGACATTCCTGTCCCCCTGTCTCCTCCCTTTGATACCGTCTTTCATAGCATATATCACAGGGGTCTCGTTCAGCGACCTCAGGGATACCGCAAAGAAGGGTGAGGTGAGGAAGAAGACCGTCATCCACTCGCTTCTTTTTATCCTCGGATTTTCCGTGGTATTCGTTCTCCTGGGCCTCACGGCGACCTTTATAGGAAAACTTCTTTTCGGATATCAAAAGATCATACGTATCGCGGGAGGGGTGCTCATAATGATCTTCGGGGCATACCTGACCGGCATATTACGGCTGGACTTCCTGGCGAAAGAGAGGAGATTCTCGGTTTCAACGAAAGGGGCAAGTTACATCGGCTCGTTCCTTATAGGCGTGACATTCGCCGCGGCCTGGACGCCGTGCGCAGGGCCGATACTGGGGTCGATACTGGTATTGGCAGGGACGAAGACGGATGTAGTATCCGGGGCAAAGCTCTTAAGCGTATATTCGCTCGGGATAGCGGCCCCGTTCTTTATGACGGCCCTTCTCGTAAATTCTTTTATAGAATATTTTAAGAAGGTCCAGAAGGTCATCCGGGTCATAAATATAGTAGGCGGCCTATTCCTGATAATGATCGGAGCCCTCGTCGCGACGAATTATCTTGCCGTGATCTCGGAACGGCTTCTGGGAGCGTTTACTAAGTAGGGTATGGGGTATAGGATAAAAGAGGAGGATGTGATATGAATATGCGACATATCGGAGTATTATTGATAACGACAGTATTGTTGATGACAGGCGCATGCGCAAAGAGCGGTGCGATGGAGGCGGGCGAGGCGGCGCCCGATTTCTCCCTCACGGACCTCGACGGCAAAACCTTCAACCTCTCGGATTTTAACGGCAAGGTCGTGATCCTCGATTTTTTTGCCCCGTGGTGCCCGCCGTGCAGGGAAGAGATACCGGATTTTATAAAATTGCAGAGCGAATACGGCGATAAGGGATTCGCAATGGTAGGGGTTGCGCTCGTCAGCCGGGATGAGGCGAAGAGTTTCGCGGAAAAGGCGGGCATAAATTATCCCGTGCTGATCGACGACGGGAAGGTTAGCGGTAATTACGGCCCGATACGGTCGATACCTACGACGTTCGTTATAGGCAGGGATTCCAAGATATCGAAAATGTATATCGGATATAAGACGAAAGAGGTATTTGAGAAGGATATACAGGAGTTATTGAAATAGATACTATACAAATCGGAGGTTTTTACAATGAGAGAAAAGGTCGAGAAGGCGTTGTCTAAGATCAGGGCGGGGTTACAGCAGGACGGGGGTGACATAGAGCTCGTGAGCGTGGAGAAGGGCGTTGTGAAGGTCCGCCTTAAAGGCGCGTGCTCGGGATGTCCGATGAGCCAGATGACGCTGACCAATTTTGTCGAGAGCGAACTTAAGCGCGAAGTGCCGGAAGTGAAAAAGGTCGAAGCGGTAATATGATCATAACGAAACAGAAAGAACTGAAAGATATCCTGAAATACCTGGAAGGGCAGACAAGGATATTCCTGATAGGGTGCGGGGAGTGTTCGACGACATGCAAGACGGGCGGGGAAGAGGATGTCAAAAAGATCAAGGAGGCGCTTGAAAAAGAGGGAAAGACGGTCACCGGATACTGTGTGCCCGAAGCGCCATGTATAGCCGCGAAGGTCAAACTGGAACTTGCCAGGAACAGGAAATCGATAGAGTCGTCGGATTCTATCCTGATACTTGCCTGCGGCCTCGGGGCCCAGTCGGTGAAAGAGAACTTAAGGGCGGAGAAGCAGCTGCACATAGGATGCGACACGCTCTTCATGGGTGCGATAGATTCCGGCGGGGCGTTCCTCGAACGGTGCTCCGCCTGCGGCGACTGTGTACTGGAACTTACGGCGATGATATGCCCGCTCACCAGGTGCGCGAAGTCTCTCCTTAACGGCCCGTGCGGAGGGCAGGACAAGGGGAAGTGCGAAGTGGACAGGAACAGGGACTGCGCATGGATATTGATATATAACGAGCTGAAGAAACAGAACAGATTACACCTCCTGAAAGAGGTGAAGCCGCCGAAAGACCACACGAAATCCACCAAACCGCGCCAGCACACCGTACAATAGGCCGTAGCATACTTATAATATGGGGCCCGGTATGCATGAGAATAGGTCGGAAATAAAAAAGAGGGGTGTGCCGGGCTATATCATTATCGTGCTCCTGGCTTGTGTCGGGATGGCCGTATATTTCAATTCGCTTTCCAACGGCTTCATACTGGATGACTTCAGCCATGTCGTCGATAATACCGCGATAAAAAGCTTTTCCAACATACCGGCGATCTTCACCCACCATCTGACGCATTTCAGCGGGCAGCCCGGGAGGTTTTACAGGCCGTTAGAGTCGATAAGCTTTGCTGTCGATCATTTCCTGTGGGGCTCCGAGCCGTTCGGATACCATCTGACCAATACCCTCCTGCACATATTCGTCACCATCCTGGTCTTCGGATCGATATATTTCATCACCGGAGATCCTGTCGTCTCCGCGCTTACGGGGCTTCTATATCTGGTGCACCCTGTCCACACGGAGGCGGTGGCATATATTTCCGGCAGGGCCGACCCGCTGTCGTTCATCTTCCTGCTTTTGATGATGGCCTTTCAGCGCCGATACTGGACCGGCGGAAAACAGGGTAAGGCCGTCTTCTATGCGCTCCTTCTCCTGAGTTTTATCGCAGCCCTTTTGAGCAAAGAGGCAGCCGTTGTCTTTCCCTTTCTTCTGATATTCTTCGAATACTGCATAAGAGACCGCGGAAATTACCGCAGCGTTAATATATTTTTTTACGTGCCTCTCTTTCTCATCTCCGTGGTCTGGTTCTTATGGAAGAACACCGTCATACCGACGGAACGCATGGTAGAGGAGACGGTTGCCTTCAGCGCGTACATAATAGCGTTACCCCGCCTGTTATTTGATTATATACGGCTCTCTATCATCCCGGCCGGCCTCCACTTTTCATATAAACTGGAATTTCCGAGGTCTGCATTCCAGGCGGGCTATATCGAGCCGGCCTTCTTCCTGTGTCTCCTGGCGCCCGTCATATTTTATATATGGCATATGGGGAAGCGCTCTACCGGTTACAGGATCGCATTTTTCGGGATCGGATGGTTCATAATAGCTCTCGTGCCGTACCTGAACATATTCTTTCAGTTGAACTCTCTCTTTGCCGAGCACTGGCTGTATATACCGGAGATGGGCTTTGTGCTATTCGTTATCTATTCCGTATTTTCTTTCGCCAGTACAGCATGGGCAAGGAGATCGGCGATCGCCCTCTTTACAGCGGCCATATGCGTATTTTCATTTTTGACTGTGCGCCAGACCGGTATATGGAAGGACGAGATCGCCTTTTATACATACAATATAAAGCACGCCCCCCATACCGAGATGCTCTATAATAACCTTGCCGTTGAATATATGAGACGGGGGGATATGGCAAAGGCCAGAGATCTGCTCCTTAAGGCGATAAAGATAAATCCTAAAAATAAGAGGGCCATGGAGAATCTGGCCATAGTCGAGGCCGATGCGTACACGGGTCAATAGTTGGATCTTCCCTGCGGTCCTGCTCGGTGCCATGTCCTTGAGGATATGGGGGCTCGGGGCCCATGACTTCTGGTATGACGAGATCAATACCGCGGGCAGCGCCGGCGTTATCATATTCGGATGGAATGCCCCGCTTTACGGCATAATTATCCACTTCTGGGCAAAGGTCTTCGGCGCATCAGAGTTCGCGCTTCGCTTTCCCTCGGCCCTCTTCAGCGTTCTGGCTATCGTGCCGTTATTTCACATAGGGAGGAAGTGTTTCGGCGACACGGTCGGGATCTGCGCCGCCGTCATAATGGCCCTCTCCCCTTTCCACCTGTGGTATGCGCAGGAGGCGCGCGACTACAGCCTGCTCTTATTTGCCGGGACCGTCTCTTCTTACTTTTTGTTAACGGCTATCACGGATAATTCAAGACGGGCGTGGGTGCTTTTCCTTGTCTCTTCCGTGATCGGTATCTATACCCATTATTTTTACATGTTTCTCTTCCTGTCCCACGGGATATGCGCCGTTTTTTTCCTGAGGGAACGGTCCGGTTACAGGGCAGCCGCGTATTTCTCAGCCGCAACAGCCTCATTCCTGCCGTACCTCCCGCGATTTATAAGCAAATTACAGTTCGTACAGGGCGGTTTCTGGGTGCCGTTGCCTGTGCCCGGATCGATCATTACGACACTGGAGAACTTCATGCTGGGTTATAACGGCTCATCCTCCCTTTATTTTATTTCAAATGTCATCGCGGCAGCGCTTGTGATCTCGGCGTCCATATACGCATATAAGAGATCGCTCGGCCTGCCTTTCGGTATTTGCGCCGTTCTCTTTGCCGCGCCCCTTTTGATCGCCTTTTTATTTTCCCGGCACTTTTTCCCGGTATATCTAGACCGCGGATTGATATTCTCAAGCCCCTATTATTATATTATCCTGGCCCTCGGTATCGTGTCGTTCTCCGGAAAGATGAGGGCCGTTGCCGGGGCGGCGATCCTGGCGCTTTTATTGGTAGGCGGTTACCGCTATTATGCCGATGAGGTCACCCCGTCGAGCCTTCACCGCGTCGGAGCATACGGGAAAAAACCGATCAAGCCGGTCGTGCGATTTATTAAAGAGAACCTGGCGGAGGGGGATATCATCGCGTTCACCAATACCGCCCCGATGGTGCCTTTCGGTTTTTACTCCGGGGGGCGGAGGATATCCTACCGCTATTTTTTCGACCCGCGTTATGCGGACCTGGACTGGCAGAGGCCGATCCAGGAGTCGAGATACAATATACCGGTTCACAAGATAGCGTTCCCGGAGGCCGGCCGGATATGGCTCATCGCTTCCGATTTCGAGCGGAGCGGCAAACTTGACAAAAATTCCGTTTCGGTCAAAGAGTATATGGACACCCATTTTAGGCCGGTATCCGTAAGAGAATTTGACGGCCTGTTCGTATCCCTTTATGAAAAGTAAAGAGGCGGCCTTATTGGCCGCGATCATGCGAAATGATATTAAGGAGACGGCCGACCTGGCTTCGGACGCTCCTCGTCCGGTGGACTGGGGAACGATCGAAAGGCTTATCGCTTATCACGACATAGCGCCGCTCGTGCATCTGCGCATCAAAGATACCGGGATCCGGCTGCCGTCCGGATTACGCGATCGCCTGGAGAAGAGTTATTACCTGGCTATCGCAAAAGGCCAGAGTTTATGGGCCGAGTTCCTGCGGATATCGAAGGCCTTCAGGGACCGGAATGCGGCGATGGTACCTATCAAAGGCACGTCTTTCCTCGCGGATATTTACGCGTCCAACCCGTGCCGGCCGATGGCGGATATCGACATCCTGGTAGAAGAGCGCTCGCTGGATATGGCCAGGGCCCTGCTTACGGAGGCGGGATACAGGGAGGAGTCGTTCGGGCTGGATGAAGCGTACTGGCGCTTAAACCAATGCCACATTACATTTGTCAAGGAGCGCATCTATGTAGAGGTGCATTTCGGGCTCGATTTCAAACGCGGGAACAGGAATATCCTGCCGCGTCTCTGGGAAAGGGTCAGGGAGCGTTCCGTAGACGGGCACGGCGTCAGTTTTCTTTCCTATGAAGACGCGCTCTTCAGCCTTGCCTTACACGAGCGGAGGTTCGGCAGGACGCTGGGGCTCAAGAATATATTGGACGTATCGCTGATCCTCAAAAATAAAGGCGACGCGCTCGACTGGGATTATATAGTCGATGAGGCAAGGGCAGGGAAGATGAGCTCCGCCGTATTCTTCATACTCTCCGCGGCAAAAATATTTTTTAAATCCGATATCCCGCAGGGTGTACCGGCGGGATTAGGCGTGCCCTATTACAAAAGGAAGGCGATAGAAAACATGATAAGGCGGAACGCTTTATCCGCGCGTATCGCCGCGAGGAATAAGTCATTATACACGATGAAACACTTCCTGCTCTTTGACAGTTTATGGGAACCGGCCTCCTACATATATCATATCCCGGAGGAGCAGTTTGCGAAATTTTACGGCCTTGAGCCGTATGATGCGAAGACGCGCCTTCTTTACCGCCTTAGAGGCCTCTCAATGCCGTATCTCTGGGCGCGTGAACGCCTTTCGCGCGGCGCAAAGAGGCGCCGTGCCGCACCCGGCAAAGACGCATAATTTATACTTGACAAAAACGCTCAGCTTTGCTATATTGAGAGTATGAAATTATCGACAAAATCCACATACGGGCTCAGGGCCATGGTCGACATAGCGCTCGGATCGCGGGGAGGGGCCATCCCCATATCGGATATAGCAAGACGGGAGGGGTTGTCGACCGACTATCTCGAGCAGCTTCTCAATAAGCTCCGCCGGGACGGCCTCGTACTGAGCGTTCGCGGCCCGAAGGGCGGGTACCTCCTGTCAAAGAAGCCGGATGATATAACCGTGGGCGACATCGTGAAGGCGCTTGAGAAGGATATGGCCCCGGTCCATTGCGTGACGGCAGACGGCAGACCGAAAGGATTTTGCAAACGCAGTAAAGATTGTGTGACGAAAGGCGTATGGATGAAGCTGTCGAAATCGATAAATGACTGTCTGGACTCCATGACTTTGGAAGACCTGTGCGGAAAGGCGGCTAAGGCGCCGGCCAGGTCCACGAGGAGGTTCTTATGAAGAAGGTCTATCTCGATAATAACGCGACCACAAGGATGAGGGAGGAGGTCCTGGCGGCGATGCTTCCTTATTATAAGGATATATACGGAAACGCCTCCAGTGTCCACGAGTTCGGCCGCACGGCGCGGCGGGCCGTCGACGAGGCAAGGGAGAAGGTCGCCGGGCTCCTGGGGGCCGCAAGCCCGGAAGAGATAATATTCACATCCGGTGGCACAGAGGCGGATAACTTTGCCATAAAGGGCTTAGCAGGCGCGATGAGATCAAAAGGGAACCATATCATAACATCCACGGTTGAACACCATGCCGTATTGAACGCGTGCAAGTTCCTTGAGAGAGAGGGGTATAAAGTCACTTACGTAAAGGTTGACAAATATGGCATAATAGATACGGAGGAGCTAAGGAGGGCGGTCACCGACAAGACGATACTGATCACCGTAATGTATGCCAATAATGAAGTGGGTACCATAGAGCCGATAGAAGAGATCGGCAAGATAGCTAAAGAGAGGGGTATATATTTCCATACAGATGCCGTCCAGGCGGTCGGCAAAGTGCCTTTTGCGGTGAAAGATATGAACATCGACCTCCTCTCCATGTCAGGCCACAAGATATACGGGCCGAAGGGGATCGGCGCGTTATATATAAGGAAGAAGACGAAGATAACGCCGCTCATTCACGGCGGCCATCACGAGATGCAGAAGAGGGCCGGCACGGAGAACGTCGCTGGTATCGTAGGCCTGGGTGAGGCCGCGTCCCTTTCTGTAAGAGAGACGCCGGCGGAGGCAAAGAAATTGAAAGACCTCAGGGACTACCTGCATAAAGGGATCGTCTCAAAGATAGAGGATGTGGATCTGAACGGTCATCCGGAGAAGAGATTGCCCAATACCCTGAATGTCGGTTTCAAATTTTTAGAAGGGGAGTCGATAGTCCTGAACCTTGATATGGAAGGGGTTGCGGTCTCGACCGGTTCTGCCTGTACCTCCGGGAGCCTTGAACCGTCGCATGTCCTGACGGCGATGGGGATAAACCCCGCAGATTCACAGGGGTCGATAAGATTTTCGCTGGGCAGGGACAATACAAAGGAAGATATGGACTATATCCTGGGGATACTGCCGCCGATCATAACACGGCTCAGGGATATGTCGCCGTTGTACGAAAAGAAATAGTCCACGGACCACAGTCCATGGTCCACAGATCTTGCTTTTGCTGTGGACCGTCGACCGTGGGCTATGGACTGAAGTTGCTAATACGAGGAGAATACGATGGAAGGCCAATATTCGGAGAAGGTGATGGAGCATTTCAGGAACCCGCACAACGTCGGAGAGATACCCGACGCCGACGGGGTAGGGAACGTGGGGAATCCGGTCTGCGGGGATATAATGCGGCTGTACATAAAAGTCGATAAGGATGAGGTCATTACCGATGCCAAGTTCAAGACCTTCGGCTGCGGGGCGGCTATAGCGACCTCGAGCATGGTCACGGAGCTGGTCAAGGGCAAGACCATAAAGGAGGCGCTTAAGGTCTCAAACCATGCCGTAGCCGAGGCATTGGGCGGCCTTCCCAAGATCAAGATGCACTGTTCGGTATTGGCCGAAGAGGCTCTCAAATCGGCAATAGACGATTACCTCAAGAAAAAAGGCAAAAGATAGACCCGTGAAGCACAAGATACGTAAAGAGATCACCGCAAAGCTCAAAGATCACTCTGAGCTTGAAAAATCCCGGAAGAGTGGTATAATAAAAAAGAAATTGTTAAACGCGGAGGAGTTTAAAAAATCGGAAATTGTGATGTTTTACGTCTCGCTGAAGGACGAGGTTGACACGCTTTCTATGATAGACGAGGCGCTAAAGACGGGAAAGCGGGTATGTGTTCCCGTGATCTTAAAGGAAGAGAAACGATTGATAGCAGGCGAAATAAAGAATAGACTTGAAGATCTGGAAAAGCAGCACTTTGGAATCTACCAGCCCAAAGCGGGCAAGGTACGAGAGGTTCCTTTGGAGGATATAGATCTGGTTGTAGTCCCGGGTATAGCCTTTGACAAAGATAACGTCAGGCTGGGCCGGGGGCACGGTTATTACGACCGGTTCCTGTCGTGTCTCTCCGAACGGACCAGAACAATAGGGCTTGCATTCGATTTTCAGGTGATCGCCGATCTTCCCAAAGACCCGCACGATATTCCCGTCTGGAAAACCATCACAGCGTAAAACTGAGCTATCAGCTTTCAGCCGTCAGCTATCAGCAAAAAAATAAAAGCTGAAAGCTGAAGACTGACAGCTGAAAGCTGAAATCCAACAGTGTAATTTTGGGAGGTAAAAATGCACACAGAAAATACGGTGATTTACATAGGGCTATCCGTGTTCGGGGCCGCTCTGTCCTTTGCGCTCGGTTATTTTATAAGGAAATACCATGCCAAGATGCAGCTGAAGGGCGCCGAGGACAAGGCCAGAAAGATACTTGAAAATTCCAAGGTAGACGCCGACAAGATCCGCCGGGAGGCGGAACTGGAGGCCAAAGACCGTCTCCTCAAGATGAGGAACGAGTTTGAGAATGAGACAAAGGAGCGCCGCCAGGAACTCATCGTCCTTGAGAAGAGGCTGCTGCAAAAAGAGGAGAATCTGGACAGGAAGCTCGACATACTGGACAGGAAGGAAAAGGATGTGGAGAGGAGGGACCAGTCCCTGGTAGAGAAGGAGAAGGCGGCCCGTGCCAAAGAGAACGAGCTAAATGCGATGCTGCAGGAGGAGAAGGAGAAGCTGCAGAAGGTCTCAGGCATGACCAGGGAAGAGGCCAGGCAGGTCCTCCTTAAGAGGCTTGAGGACGAGGTTAAGCAGGAAGCGGCGATCATGATAAAGAGGACGGAAGACGAGGCGAAAGAGAAGGCGGATAAAGAGGCGCGTAAGATCATAGGGCTTGCGATACAGAGATGCGCCGCGGAGCACACGGTCGAGACGACCGTAAGCGTAGTGAACCTCCCGAATGACGAGATGAAGGGGAGGATAATCGGGAGGGAAGGCAGGAATATACGCGCCCTGGAGATCGCGACAGGCATAGATGTGATAATAGATGACACGCCGGAGGCGGTGATATTGTCCGGTTTCGATCCGATAAAGAGAGAGATCGCCAGGTTGTCGCTCGAACGTCTTATAGAGGACGGCCGTATCCATCCCGGCAGGATAGAAGAGGTCGTGGAGAAGATCAAAAAAGAGATGGAGAATACCATACGCGAAGAGGGCGAGAAGGCCCTGTTCGAGACGGGGCTGCACGGTGTCCATCCGGAGATAGTCAAGCTCCTGGGACGCCTTAAATACAGGACCAGCTACGGACAGAACGTCTTGCAGCATTCGAAAGAGGTCGCTCACCTCATGGGTGTCATGGCCAGCGAGCTGAAGCTCGACTTCAATCTCGCCAAGCGCATAGGGCTTTTGCATGATCTAGGCAAGGCGATAAGCCATGATGTCGAAGGGACGCACTCCAAGCTGGGAAGCGACCTTGCGAGAAAGTACGGGGAGAGCGAGACCATATGCCACGCCATAGAGGCACACCACCAGGATATCGAGCCGCGGACGCTGTTGGCGGTACTGGTGCAGGCCGCGGACGCGATCAGCGCATCGAGGCCCGGGGCCAGGCGTGAGACGCTCGAGATATATATAAAACGGCTCGAGAAGCTCGAGGCGATCGCCGATTCCTTCAAGGGGGTCGAGAAGGCCTATGCCATACAGGCGGGGAGGGAGATAAGGGTGATGGTCCAGCCCGACAAGATATCGGATACCCAGGCAGCCGTCATGGCGCGCGATATAACTAAAAAGATAGAAGAGGGGCTTGAATACCCCGGTCAGATAAAGGTTACGGTCATCCGCGAGACGCGAGCGGTGGAATACGCGAAATAGTCCACGGTCCACGGTCGACAGTCCACGGTAAAGAGTATCTGTGGACCATGGACAGTAGACTATGGACCAAAGGAGATATATGCGCATATTGTTTATAGGCGATATCGTCGGCGAACCGGGCCGAAGGGCGGTCAAAGAACTGCTTCCGAAGATGGAAAAGAGGGAGAAGCTCGACTTTGTCATAGCGAACGGAGAGAATTCGGCCGGAGGGAGCGGCATAACGCCCGATATCGCGGACGAGCTGTTCGGTTACGGTGTAGATGTCCTGACGAGCGGCGACCACATATGGAAACGCAAAGAGATCGTCGAAAGGATCGAGACGGATAAAAGGATCCTCCGGCCCGCCAACTATCCGGAGGGCGCCCCCGGCCTCGGTTCCACGATAGTGAGGTCGAGAGAGGATGAGATAGAAGTGGGCGTGGTCAATATCATAGGGCGCGTATTCATGCAGGCCGTAGAATGCCCGTTCAAAACGGCCAGGAGAGAGATAGATAAGATAAGAGAGCGCGCGAGGGTCATTATAGTGGATATACATGCGGAGGCGACGAGCGAAAAGATAGCGCTCGGCTGGTACCTTGACGGCGCGGTAAGCGCGATAGTCGGGACGCACACGCACGTGCAGACGGCGGATGAAAAGATCCTGCCCGGCGGCACCGCGTATATCACCGATGTCGGTATGGCAGGGCCGTTCGACTCCGTTATCGGGAGAAAGAAGGAGCAGATACTGTCGCGTTTTATCACACAGATGCCGGTAAGGTTCGAGATGGCCGAGGGGGATGTCCAGCTCCACGGCGTCATCCTCGATATAGACGAGAAGACGGGCAAGGCGAATTCTATAAAGCGAGTGCAAGAGAAGTTGAAATAGAAATTTAGCTTTCAGCTGTCAGTCATCAGCCGTCAGCTAAAAATTAAAAAAGCTGATATGCAAAACGACCAGCGCGAGAAGCACATATATACCGTTGGGGAGATCACGAAATATATACGTGTGATCCTGGAAGATTCCTTCCCGGGCGTATGGATCGAAGGCGAGATATCAAACTATACGTTCCACTCATCCGGCCATATGTACTTCAGCCTGCGCGATCCTAATGCCGTGATCAAGTGCGCGATGTTCAAGCGCTCCAACGAGAAGCTCAAGTTCAAGCCGAAGGACGGGATGAAGGTCATCGTATTCGGTTCCGTGAGCGTTTACGAGGCAAGAGGCGATTACCAGATAATAGTCGAAGAGATAGAACCGAAGGGTATAGGTGCCCTGCAGCTTCAGTTCCAGCAGCTTAAGGAAAGGCTCGCGAAAGAGGGCCTCTTCGATGAGCGGCACAAAGTCCCGATCCCGTTCCTCCCTACAAGGATAGGTATCGTGACCAGCCCTACAGGCGCCGCGATACGGGATATATTGAATATTGCAAGACGCCGTTTCTCAAACGTCGAGATAATAATAAATCCCGTTAAAGTCCAGGGCCAGGATGCCAGGGAAGAGATCTCCCGCGCTATACGGCAGTTCAACGAGCTGAAAGATATAAACATAGACGTCATGATTGTGACGCGCGGCGGCGGCAGTCTGGAAGACCTGTGGCCGTTCAACGAAGAGATCGTGGCGAGAGCCATTTACGATTCCGGGATCCCGGTAATAAGCGCCGTGGGGCATGAGATCGACTACACCATCTCCGATTTCGTTGCCGACTTCAGGGCGCCTACGCCCTCAGCCGCGGCCGAGCTCGTTATTCCCAGGAAAGAGGACCTTACGAACACCATCGTTTCGTCCGTTACAAGATTAAAGAACGCGCTTGTCTCAAAGATAAACATCCTCGGAGAGAAGTTGTCGACCCTGAAAGACAGTTATATACTGAAACAGCCGCTCAACCTCGTGACGCAGTACGAGCAGAGGATAGACGATCTCCGAAAAGGGCTTGCGCTCAGGATAGGTCATGTAGCAGATATGAAGCGCGAGAGCTTTAATTCTCTTACGGGCAAACTTGATGCGCTGAGCCCGCTTGCAATATTGAGCAGGGGATACAGCATAACTACCCGTTTCCCGGACGATGCTATCATAAAGGATACCGCCTCGCTCAAGAGCGGCGACCGCGTCAGGACGCAGCTCGGTAAGGGTAAGTTTATTAGCAGAGTTGAGCAGACAGAAAAATAGTTCACGGTAAAGAGTATCTGTGGACCATGGACCGTCGACTATGGACTAATGAAGCGATTATACGGAGGAACGTTATGGCCGAAATGAAGTTCGAAGAGGCGCTGAAGAAGCTGGAGCGGATAGTCGACGACCTGGAAGGCGGGAACCTCTCGCTCGATGACGCGCTTGAGAAGTACGGAGAGGGGATACGCCTCTCGAAGTTATGCGCCAAAAAACTTGAAGTTGCGAAGAAGAAAGTCGAGATACTCCTTAAATCAGAGGACGGGACTGCGGAGCTTGCGCCTTTCGATGAAAGGTCGGCCGAGGAGGCCAAGGCCTCCCCGGAACCGAAGAGGAAAAAGACGAAGGAGGGAGACCTCTTTTGAGCGGACTGGAGAAGCATCTTGCCGGCATACGCGCCTCGATCGATAAGAAACTCGATCGATATCTCCCCTCCGGGAGAGAGGGGCCGGCCGTCATCCACAGGGCGATGCGATACAGCGTCCTGGGAAGCGGCAAGAGGATAAGGCCTATACTCGCGATAGAAGCTTCTAAGGCATGCGGCGGTACGGCAGGCGATGTAATGCCTGTGGCCTGTGCCCTGGAGCTGGTACACGCTTACTCGCTGGTCCACGATGACCTGCCTGCCATGGATGACGATGATTACAGGCGCGGCAGACCGTCATGCCATAAGGTATTCGGCGAGGCCAACGCTATACTGGCAGGCGACGCGCTCCTGACGCTGGCATTCGGTATAATAGCAAAATACGCAAAACCAAAAACAGGCATACCGGCGATAGGGGAGCTGGCCGAAGCCATAGGTACGAAGGGCATGGTGGGAGGCCAGGTCATCGACCTTGAGTATAAGGACAGAGATAAGAGCGAAAAGGTCCTGGATAATATAAACCGCCTGAAGACATCCAGGCTTTTCGAGGCGTCTGCCAGACTCGGGGCGATAGCCGCCGCGGCAGATCCGGAAAAGACCGCCTCCCTCACCCGTTTCGGTAAATTTTTCGGCCTTGCATTTCAGGCGGTCGATGACCTTATGGACGGCGACTCCTGCCCCGGAGGCGCTGAAGGCGTAAGGGGTCGTCGCGAAGCCGGACTTCTTATGGAGGAAGGGAAAAGGGCGATCGATATATTCGGCAGAAAAGGCAGGATGTTGAAAGATATCGCCGATCACATATTGCACAGAAAGAGATAGTGCCCGGGATAGCCATGCAAAGATCCATAGATGCCATACATGAACCGGTAGACCTGAGGAGATTTAAGCTGACCGACCTTCCCAGGGTAGCCGCAGAAATACGGCAGGAGATCATAAATACGGTCTCAAAGACAGGCGGGCACCTGGCGCCCTCTCTTGGCGTCGTCGAGCTTGCCATAGCGATCCACTACGCCTTTGATACTCCCAGGGACGTCGTGCTGTGGGACGTCGGCCATCAGGCGTATGCCCACAAGATACTTACCGGCCGGCTCAAAAAATTCCCGACGCTCCGGCAGCTGGGAGGATTGAGCGGCTTTCCAAATAAAGAAGAGAGCCCGGCGCATGACCTCTTTACCTGCGGTCACAGCTCCACCTCCATATCTACGGCCCTCGGGCTCGCCGCCGCCCGCGACCTCTCCAACGAGAATTATAAGGTGATCTCCGTGATAGGCGATGCCTCCCTTGCCGGCGGCATGGCATTCGAGGCGCTTAACCACGCAGGCCATACAAAGAAAGATTTCATAGTCATACTTAATGACAACGAACTCTCTATATCTCAAAGCGTCGGCGCGCTGAGCAAGTACCTTAACAGGATCATAACGAACCCGGCTTATAACAAGATCAGGACCGATGTGGAGAAGGTGCTGAAGCGTATCCCGCGTTTCGGTTTCAGGGCTTACAGGGCGGCCCGGCGTCTCGAGGAGGGGCTTAAGAACCTTCTGGTCCCGGGTATGCTCTTTGAGGAGATGGGGTTCAGGTATTTCGGCCCCATCGACGGTCACAACATCGCGCAGCTCGTGTTGACGTTCAGGAACCTCATAGGTCTTGATGAGCCCATCCTGATACATGTCGTTACAAAGAAGGGAAAGGGTTACAGGTTCGCGGAAGAGCGTCCCAGCGATTTTCACGGCACCGGGCCTTTCAATGTCGAGACGGGCGAAAAGGTGAACCCCGGCGGGACCGTGACCTTCACCGAGGCCTTCGGCGAAAAGATCGCCGAGCTGGCCGCCAAAGATGAGAGGATAGTCGGTATAAGCGCGGCCATGGTGGACGGGACGGGGTTGCAGAAGTTCGCCGAGAGCTTCCCGGAACGTTTTTTCGACGTGGGCATTTCGGAGGAACACGCGGTGGGGTTGAGCGCGGGGCTTGCGAGGAACGGCTTCAAGCCGGTCGTGGCGGTATACTCCACATTCCTCCAGCGCGGCTACGACCAGATCGTCCACGACATATGCCTTCAAAACTTGCCGGTAGTATTCTGCCTGGACAGGGCCGGGCTGGTAGGGGAGGACGGGCCTACCCACCACGGCCTCTTCGACATAGCATATCTGAGGCATATACCCAATATAGTCTTCATGGCGCCCAAAGACGCCAGAGAGCTTCAGGGCATGGTTGAGCTTGCGTTATCCCTCAATAAACCGGTAGCCATACGATATCCTAAAGGGGGCGGCGCCGATGTCCTGCCCGAGACGACGGCGCAGGAAAAGGGCGATCCGCGCATTGAAGTGGGGAAGGCCCAGGTGCTCAGGAGAGGGAAGGACGTAGCTATAATCTCGATAGGTAATATGGCGCGGATGGCTATGGATACGGCCAAGGCCCTGGCGGCAAAACGGAAGATAGAGGCAACGGTGATCAACGCCAGGTTCATAAAACCGCTCGATGGGGAGATGCTGGAAAACATCTCCAGGGAGATAAAAAGGATCGTTACCATAGAAGAAGGGGTGCTCGAAGGCGGGTTCGGGAGCGCCGTCCTTGAATTTATAGAGCGGGAGGGCATAAAGGGCGTAAAGGTGAGGCGCATAGGCCTTCCCGGCCGGTTCATCGAGCACGGCAAAAAGAGCGAACTCTTCCTAAAGTATAACTTGACACCCGATGCCATTTGCGATGTAATTATTAATGAGGTAATGGGATAGGGAATATGCCGAAAGTAAAGATAGATAAAGCAAGGTGCAAGGGGTGTTATCTTTGCGTCGTCAACTGCCCGAAGGGTCTCATAAAGATATCGGGTGAGACGAACCCGAAGGGTGTAAAGCCGGCCGTCTTTGCGGGCGGCGGGAAATGTTCCGGGTGCGCGATGTGCGCCATAATATGCCCGGATTGCGGGATAGTCATATACAAATAGCCACCATGACTAAAAAAATATTGATGTGCGGTAATGATGCGTGCGGGGAAGGGGCGGTCCTGGCGGGGTGCACCTTTTACGCCGGTTATCCCATAACGCCGCAGAACGAGCTGACCGCCTATATGTCAAAACGGCTCACAGAGCTTGGCAGGACGTTCATACAGGCAGAGTCGGAACTCGCGGCCGTCAATATGGTATTCGGCGCGTCCGCGGCAGGAGCGAGGGCCATGACCTCTTCTTCGAGCCCGGGGATAAGTTTGAAACAGGAGGGCATATCGTATATGGCCGGTTGTGAACTGCCGGCGGTCATAGTAAATATGCAGAGGGGCGGCCCCGGTCTGGGGAATATCGCGCCGGCGCAGAGCGACTACTTCCAGGCGGTCAAGGGCGGAGGCCACGGAGATTATAAGACGGTGGTCCTGGCGCCGTCGTCGGTCCAGGAGATCCTCGATTACACATATCTCGCATTCGACATAGCCGACAGGTACCGCAATCCCGCTTTCATCCTGGGGGACGGGCTTCTCGGACAGATGATGGAGCCGGTTGTTATAGGGTCCACGGTCCACAGTCCGCAGTCCATAGCTAAGCCGTGGGCGCTGACCGGATGCAAGGGCAGGAAGCCGAACATGATACGCTCGCTCTTTTTAGGGGAAGGGGCCCTCGAGGAGCACAATAAAAAATTGCAGGAAAAGTTTAAAATAATAAAAGGATCGGAAACGAGGGCCGAGGCGTTCAATCTAAAAGAGAGCGATATAATCCTTGTGGCGTACGGTTCTGTTGCCAGGATAGCAAAGGCCGCCATGAACATCGCCAGGTCCCGCGGCATCAAGGCAGGATTGATAAGGCCGATCACCCTCTGGCCCTTTCCGGAGAAAGTGATACGCGACGCCGCGGATAAAGCGAAACGCTTCCTGGTCGTCGAGATGAGCTCCGGCCAGATGGTGGAGGACGTGCGGCTTGCTGTTAACGGCAGGGCCGAAGTCGATTTCTACGGCAGGATGGGCGGCGGTATACCGACGGAGGAAGAGATCGCGTCGGTAATAGAGAAGGTCGTATGAAAAAGAGCAAGAAGAGGGTCCGCGGGTTAAAACCCGCCGACAACGGATCGATCTTTACCCGTCCGGAAAGTTTACGTGACGCAGAAAATCACTACTGCGCCGGCTGCGGCCACGGGATCGTCCACCGCCTGATATGCGAGGTGATAGACGAGCTCGGTATACGCGAGAAGACGATCGGTATCGCTCCCGTAGGTTGCGCAGTCATCGCCTACGATTACTGGGACTTCGACGTTGCTGAAGCGGCGCACGGCCGAACGCCGGCCGTTGCCACCGGCATAAAACGCGTGCTCCCCGAAAATATCGTCTTCTCCTACCAGGGTGACGGCGACCTCGCCGCCATCGGGACCGCAGAGATCATACATACCGCGAACCGCGGGGAGAATATCAGTGTCATATTCGTCAATAACGGCGTTTACGGCATGACAGGCGGACAGATGGCGCCTACAACGCTCGTTGGACAGAAGACGGCCACGACTATGCAGGGAAGGAATTTAAAACGGGACGGCTATCCGCTGAAGATACTTGAGATGCTTGCGGTGCTCCCGGGCGCCAAATATCTGGAGCGGGTTTCCGTGCAATCATCGCTTGAGACGGTGAGGGCCAAACGCGCCATTGCGAAGTCATTCAAGACACAGATAGAGAAGAGAGGATTTTCGATGGTTGAGGTGCTTTCGATGTGCCCGACCTATTGGGGCATGACCCCTATAAAGGCGGCCGAAAGGATAAAGGAAGAGATCGTGCCTTTCTACCCGATAGGCGTGGTGAAGAGCTACTGATGAAAAAAGATACCGGACATCATTGCGAAGAGGTCTTCTTTGCCGGTTTCGGCGGACAGGGGATCATGTTCATGGGAAAGCTCCTTGCGCAGGCCGGCCTTATCGCCGGAAGACACGTTACCTGGATGCCGTCTTACGGAGCAGAGGTGAGGGGCGGCACGGCATACTCTATGACGAAGATATCGGACCGCGAGATAGCAAGCCCCGTCATAACCCGGCCCACCGTCCTCGTTGCCATGAACAGGCCTTCCCTGGTAAAGTATGCGGGAAAGGTGCGGGATGGCGGCATGGTCATAGTGAATACCTCGCTCGTCGGCCATTTTCCGAAGAGGAAAGGGATAACCACCGTAAATATCCCGCTTCTGGAAATGGCATCGAAGCTGGGAGACGCGCGTTGCGCCAACATGATAGCCCTGGGCGCGCTGCTGAAGAGGCTGAAGGTGTTGCCGCTGAAAGACGCAGTCGCCGCCCTTAAGGAAATATTAAAGGGCAAAGAAGAGCTTTTCGCGATGAACAAAAAGGCCATAGAGAAGGGATACGCATCCGTATAAGGTGATAAAATGGTAAGAGTACGTTTCGCCCCGAGCCCCACGGGGTATCTTCATATAGGGAGCGCGCGGACCGCACTCTTCAACTGGCTATATGCCCGCCATTACGGCGGCAAACTTCTCCTGCGCATCGAAGATACCGACCGCACCCGTTCCGAAAAACGCTACCTGGAAGAGATCATAACCGACCTTGGATGGCTTGGCATCGCCTGGGACGAGGAGCCGATCAGCCAGAGCGGACGTTTTGACATATACCGCAAAGCCGCCGAAGACCTGGTCCGTTCAGGCAAGGGGTACCGCGAAGGAGAGGCCTATATATTCAAGGTCGAAGAAGGCAGGACCATCGAAGTCGATGACATGATCCACGGGAAGGTCACCTTCAATACCGGCGATATAAAAGACCAGGTGATGATCAAGTCAGACGGCTCTCCGGCATACAATTTCTGCTGTGTAATAGACGACGCGTTCCTCAGGATCACGCATATCATACGCGGCGACGATCATCTCTCCAATACCCCGAAACAGATACTCTTCTACGAAGCGCTGGGCATCAAACCGCCGGTATTCGGCCACATGCCGCTCATAATGGGCGCTGACGGCGCCAAGCTCTCCAAGCGCCACGGCGGTGTATCGGTAGAGGAGTATAAACGCGACGGGTTCCTGCCGGAAGCGCTTGTCAACTACCTGCTCCTGCTGGGGTGGTCGCCCGGCGGAGACAGGGAGATGATCCCGCTTGCGGAAGCGGTACGGCTCTTTGACCCGAAAGACATGAAGGGGGTCCAAGCGAAGTTCGACCTTCAGAAGCTGCGCTGGATGAACGGGGAATATATCGCCGGGAAGACGGACGCCGAACTCCTGCCTCTGATACGCAAGCAGGCGGCGGATGCAGGCGCTGTCGCCTCATCACCCGATGACCTGCTTCTCAAGGTTATAGGCCTTTATAAGATAAGGATAAAGACGCTCGCCGAGTTCATCCCGATGACCGAATGTTTCTTCACCGATGCATATACGGTCGATGAGAAGGGTGTCCAGAAGTATCTCTCTTCCGGCGCCGGTAAGGACGTGCTACGCAAATTTGCCGGACGGCTTGAACGGCTCGATCGATTTTCTCACGAAGAGATAGAGAAGACCTGCCGTGACATGGCCGAAGAGAGCGGCCTCAAGGCGGGCGCTATAATCCATCCGGCGCGGATCGCCATAAGCGGCAACACCGCCGGCGCCGGCCTTTTCGAGATGATGGAAGTGCTGGGGAAGGCGAAGGTCCTCGAAAGGATGCGCAGGGCATCCGCGTAAGGTCATACCAAATGGAAAAAGTTACACCCACCAATTTTATCCGCGAGATCATCAACGAACACCTGGGTACGGGCAGGTTCGGCGGGAAGGTCCATACGCGGTTCCCGCCGGAACCGAACGGCTATCTCCACATAGGCCACGCCAAGGCCATCTGTCTCAGTTTCGGGATCGCCAGCGACTACGGCGGGATGTGCAACCTCAGGATGGACGACACGAATCCCGAAAAAGAGGAGATGGAATATGTAAATTCCATCATAGAAGATGTGCGCTGGCTCGGTTTTGACTGGGGTGACCGGTTATTCTACGCCTCCGATTATTTTGAGCAGCTCTATGCCTATGCCGAGCGTCTTATAGAGCTCGGGAAGGCATATGTCTGTGATCTGGACGCCGACCAGATACGGGAATATCGCGGGACGCTGAAGAAGCCTGGCAAAAACAGCCCATTCCGGGACCGCACGGTAGAGGAGAGCCTCGACCTCTTCCGGCGCATGCGGAAAGGGGAGTTCCCGGACGGGAGCAAGGTCCTCAGGGCGAAGATAGATATGGCGTCGGGGCATATAATAATGCGCGACCCCGTACTGTACAGGATAAAGCGCGAGCACCATCACCGTACCGGCGACGCATGGTGCATCTACCCTATGTACGACTTCGCGCACTGCCTCTCGGATTCCATAGAAGGCATCACCCATTCCATCTGCACCCTCGAATTCGAGAATAACCGCCCGCTGTATGACTGGATCCTCGACACCCTCGGCATATACCATCCGCAGCAGATAGAGTTCGCGCGCCTCAACCTCAGCAACACCGTACTCAGCAAGAGGAAGCTTCTGCAGCTGGTGACCGAGGCCCAGGTGAGCGGCTGGGATGACCCGCGCATGCCGACACTGTCAGGTCTGAGACGCAGAGGATATACACCTTCTTCCATCCGCGCCTTCTGCGACGGTATAGGCGTCGCGAAGATGAACTCGATCGTAGATATCGCCGTACTGGAAAATGGCATACGGGAGGAGTTGAATAAGACCGCCCCGCGCGCGATGGCGGTCTTACGTCCGCTGAAGCTGGTCATAACCAATTATCCTGAGGGGAAGTCGGAAGAGCTCGACGCCGTGAACAACCCGGAAGACCCGGCCATGGGGACGCGCAAGGTCCCGTTCAGCCGCGAGCTCTATATAGAACAGGACGACTTCCGCGAGACGCCGCCGCCAAAATTCTTCCGGCTTTCGCCGGGAAGGGAAGTGCGCCTGCGTTACGCCTATTTCGTTAAATGTACCGATATGGTGAAAGACCGAAAGACGGGCGCGGTCACAGAGGTGCGGTGTACATATGACCCGGCGACCAGGGGAGGGGATTCACCCGACGGACGCAAGGTGAAGGCGACGCTCCACTGGGTAAGCGCCCCGCACGCCATAGATGCCGAGGTGCGGCTATACGGCCCGTTATTCACGAAACGGGAACCGGATGATGCGCCGGAAGGCGCCGGTTTCAGGTCAAACCTGAATCCTAAGTCGCTCGAGGTCCTGACCGATGCGAAACTCGAGCCCTCGCTTAAAGACGCGAAGAGCGGGATCCGGTACCAGTTCGAGCGCATGGGGTATTTCTATGAGGACCCGGTAATGGCCCCCGGCGGGAAGAAGGTCTTCAACAGGATAGTCACGCTCAAGGATGAGTGGGCAAAGATAGAGAAAAAAGGTTGAAAAAGCGCCCCGGAGCGTGTACTATTTTATGATACAACTTGTTGCGGCATCCGCTGGGAGGTGGTGTAATGGTAACACAGATGGCTCTGGACCATCCGTTCTTGGTTCGAATCCAAGCCTCCCAGCCAAAATTTTGCAGAGCAAAATTTTGGCGTCCCGAGCAAGCTCAAAAAATTTCAATGAATTTTTTGAGCAAGAATGCTCGGGGCAGCCAATCTTTAGGCGCTGCAAAATTACTATTCCCTTGATTTTAGGTCAATTTTTACTATAATGTAATCCCTTATCGTTTTTGAAGCTTTGCGGAGATGGTGGAACTGGCAGACACGCATGTTTGAGGGGCATGTGGGGCAACCCATGGGGGTTCAAATCCCCCTCTCCGCACCACTAAATTTCGCCTTTGTTCACTTAAGGCGAAATTTGTCCCGAAAGGGAAGCAATAAATTTTCGTAAGAAAATTTAAAAGAGTCCTTTCGGGATAACATTTGCTGTAGTTTTACGGTAGGCAAATGTAGTTCGCATCTTAGGCACTTCAAAATTCTCTTCGATAATTTTGAAGTAAGATGCGAACGGAATTTGCATACAGGTAATAGGCAGCAAATTCACGGCCTCATCGTCTAGCCTGGTCTAGGACATATGGTTCTCAGCCATAAGACTGGGGTTCAAATCCCCATGGGGCTACCAAAATAATAAAACCGCCTGGGTTCACTCCCGGCGGTTTTTTATTTTGGTAGCTGCTGAAGGATTTGAAGCCAAATTTCGCCGGCCACTTCCGTTTTGCCTTGCCCGCGGCCTGTTCTTGTAGTATCCTATTATTGAAAATCGAGCGGCAGTTCAGCCGAAAAAAAATCCCAGGAGCGGTGGATAGTGAGACCCGAGAGACACGCCTATAATCTGACCCCCGAAGAGACGGCCGGTTCTTTGCGATCCGATACGGGATCCGGCATAACGCAGGAAGAGGCCGCCGGGCGCATTGCGAAATCCGGCCTTAACCGTCTGGTGGGGAAGAAGCCGGTCAGCCCGGTCACCATATTCCTGGACCAGTTCAAAGATTTCATAATATTGATCCTTATAGGCGCCGCGCTCGTCTCCGGATTTTTACAGGAATGGATCGACGCCCTTGCCATAATCGGCATAGTACTGCTTAACGCGATCCTCGGCTTCATCCAGGAATATCGCGCCGAGAAGTCGCTCGCCGCCCTCAAGAAATTGGCCTCCCCCAGCTCAAAGGTCATACGGGACGGCCGCCACGCCGTTATCCCGTCCTACAACCTTGTCCCGGGGGACCTGGTGGAGCTGGAGGCGGGCGACCACGTGCCCGCAGATAGCCGCCTCGTATGGGTCTCCTCGAATTTCAGCGTCCTGGAGGCGAGCCTCACCGGAGAATCGACCCCTGTCCTCAAGACGATACTGGCGCTGGAAGAGAAGGACGTCCCGCTGGCCGACCGCGCGAATATGGTCTATATGGGCACCTCCGTCGCCTCAGGGAAGGCGAGGGCGATCATCATAGATACCGGCATGAATACCGAGCTGGGCAAGATCGCCGGGATGATACAGGAGTCGGGGCGCGAGATAACGCCGCTACAGAAGAAGCTCGAAGAGTTCGGCAAATGGATCGTCTATATATGTTTTGTGCTGGTAGCCCTCGTCTTCCTCCTTGAGTGGCTGCGCGGCGGGAAGCTCGTCGAGGTATTCCTGACCGCCGTAAGCCTCGCAGTGGCCGCCATCCCGGAAGGGTTGCCTGCCGTAGTGACCATCGCCCTGGCATTGGGCGTCCAGCGGATGATAAAGCGGAATGCGCTCATAAGAAAGCTCCCTTCCGTAGAGACATTGGGCTGTGCCACCGTCATATGCTCCGATAAGACCGGCACGCTGACCAAGAATGAGATGACGGTGCAGGCGGCCTTTGCCGATAATTCCGTCTTTAAGGTTACGGGCATCGGCTATGCCCCGGAAGGAGAATTCCTGATGAGTGGGAAGTCCGTTAAGGCCGGCGACTATCCTGTATTGGAAAAGACGCTGAGGTGTTCCGCGCTTTGTAACGGGGCCCAGCTGGTCAAAGAGAAAGCGATCTTTAAGATAATAGGCGATCCTACGGAAGGGGCGCTTTTGACGGCGGCCGCCAAGGCGGGCATGCTTAAGGAATCTCTCGAGAAAGTATCGGTATTCGTGGATGAGATACCGTTCGATTCCGAGCGCAAGAAGATGACGGTGTTGCGCAGGGAAGGCGGCAGGGTCTTTGCTTTTGTGAAGGGCGCGCCGGACATATTACTGGATGATTGCGCTTATATCGAAGAAGGCGGCGCGGCGAGAGAGATAAGGGAAGAAGATAAAAAGAAGATATTGAAAGCCAACGGCGAGTTCGCGGATTCTGCCATGCGCGTACTGGCTTTTGCCTATCGCGCACTGGAAGGGGACGGCCGGCAGTATGATATGAGATCGGTCGAGACGGGGCTCACATTTATCGGGCTCATGGCGATGATCGATCCTCCGCGTCCAGAAGTGAAAGAGGCGATCATGCAGTGCCGGGAGGCCGGGATCAGGACCGTCATGATAACCGGGGACCATAAGAATACAGCCGTCGCCATTGCCAGAGAGCTCGGCTTCTACAAAGAAGATTCCATGGCCCTCTCCGGGGAGGAATTGGACGGCCTCGGGGATGAGGAGCTTTTGAATAAGATAGAGAGGATACCTGTATATGCCAGGGTCTCCCCGGAGCATAAGCTGAGGATAGTGAAGGCGTGGCGCAGTAGAGGCCACGTCGTCGCGATGACCGGCGACGGGGTCAACGACGCCCCCGCGGTAAAAGAGGCGGATATCGGCGTCGCCATGGGCATAACGGGCACGGATGTCACAAAAGAAGTATCGGACATGGTCGTCACGGACGATAATTTCGCGTCGATAGTCAACGCGGTGGAAGAGGGCAGGGGCATATATGATAACATCAAAAAGTTCGTGCACTATCTCCTGTCGTGTAATACCGGCGAGATACTGGTCATGTTCACCGCTTCCCTGGCGGGCCTGCCCGTGCCTCTTTTACCGATCCATATCTTATGGGTCAACCTTGTGACCGACGGCCTGCCCGCCCTGGCGCTCGGGGTGGATCCGGTAGATCCCAAAGTCATGCAGCGACCTCCCCGGAAGTTCAATGAGCCGGTGATCACCGGGCAGAGGGGGCTCATGATGCTGATGCAGGGCGCCTTCATTGCGTTCTGCAGTTTGCTGGCATTCAGTTTTGTCCTCTTCGTAGAGAAGGAGGGGTTGGGCCGCGCCAGGACAGCGGCATTCATAGTGCTCGGGTGTTCACAGCTCTTCCACTCCTTTAACTGCCGCAGCATGACGGAGTCGATCTTTAAGATCGGTCTCTTCAGCAATAAAAAATTGATAGCCGCAACCCTTGTCTCGTTCCTGCTCCAGATGGGAGCGGTATATCTGCCGTTTTCGCAAAAGATATTCAAGACCGAACCGCTAAGCCTGTTCGATTGGCTTTTGGTAGTCACGATATCTTCATTCCCGCTCTGGGCAATGGAGATCTACAAGAGATTATCTCGCCAGACCCTCCAAATTACAGTTAATTAATAAAAAAGCTTGATATCGTCTATTTACGTTTTCCGTGCACGTGGTATACTTAGTGGTCGTTAAAAAATTAAAAAGTAGACCATAGTTACCACGATGAAAAATACGAACAGATATCCAATAACTATCTCTACCCTCCTTCTAATACTGATCTTAGAGGCGCTATGCTTCGTAAGGCCTTCCGAAATTTCGGCAACTACCGTCATCAAGAGCCCCCATGTACGCCAGGCAGGATATGCCAGTTACTATTCGTATGAATGCGCACATCAGCCGATGGCGAACGGAAAGGCATTCGACCCGGAGAAGAGGACGTGCGCAAGCTGGTTCTATGATTTTGGCACCGTCCTTCTCGTCAGGAGCCTCGATACGGGCCTGACCACAGAAGTGGTGGTGACAGACCGCGGCCCGAATAAAAGGTTTGTCAGGAAAGGGCGTATCATAGATCTCTCTATGAGGGCATTCAAAGATATATGTGACACGGAGAGAGGGCTTACCAGGGTAGAGATAATGGTGAGATCGATGCCTTCACGCGCGATGACCGCAAACCGCAATCCCCGCATAATAAAGTCCGAATAAAAATCTTCGTAAATGGATTGACTTTTTCACGTTTATTGGGTATACTTTGTAAAAAGTTAGTTACTAACAATTTTTCCAGTTAACCTCTGTATGCAAATTATATTACGTGAATGGAAAAGTTAAGTAAATGGAAATAGAGCACGAAAGGTTATATACCCACCACGCCCTATCCGATAACGAACGGAAAAATCTCACCATACTGGAAACTATAAGAAAGAAAGGCCCCCTCTCTATATCGGGCATATCTCAGCTCACAGGTATAGACGCGGCCTCGATCTCGGAATCTCTCAAAGGTTATCTGAAGAAAGGGTTGATATCCGAAAGGGAGGCCTCCTCCTCAGGTAAAAATGCTTCGCCGTTGATCGGATTGAACGCCGCGGGGGCTTATCTCATCGGCGTCGATGCCGGGGCCGGCTATATAAGGGCGGTGCTGACAGACCTCTCGCTGGATGTGAAGGAGAAGGCCGTATCCGAAAAGCCGTCCAGGCCTGAGGAAGTTGCAGCCGGAGCGGCCGATACCGTCCTGGGGCTCATAGAAAAGAGCGGCGTAAAAAGATCGGCGATAAAGGCCATAGGTATCGGCACGTGCGACCCGGAACGCACCGGGATATGCGGCGTTATGGAAAAGAGGACGGGGATAGGGACGTACACAGGGACAGACGCGGCATGCGCGGCATCTGGGGAGAAGCGCCTCAACGCTGAAGCGGATGTCGAGAACCTTCTCTACATGCATTCCGATGTCGGGTGCGGGATAGTGGTGAGCGGAGACATATATTTCGGGGCCGACGGCGGCGCGGGCGGGATGCGGGCATCGGGCGAAGAGAGATCGGGTGCGGCGGAGAGCCTCTTTTTCGAAGAGTCGAAATACCTCAGGCCCTGGGGCGGGGACCTGGGAATAGTCAGGGTGGCGCGAAGAGAGGTCGAACGGGGCGTCGGCACAAAGATAGTGGCTCTCGCGAGAGGGAATATAAACAGCATAACCAAAGAGGTGGTCATCGACGCCGCGCATGACAAAGACGATGTGGCCCTCGATATCATAAAGAGCGCCGCCATGAACCTCGGCATACGCATAGCTTATCTGGTGAATCTCTTTAACCCCGAGGCTGTTGTCATAGGGGGCGGGATAGAGAAGGCCGGAGAGATAGTGCTAGGCCCCATAAGAGAGAGCGTCAGGAAGTTCGCCTTTTCGAAACAGGCGAATACCGTTAAGATACTGCCGAGCGTACTCGGCAGGGATGCCGTTAGCATCGGTGCTGCGACGCTTGCGGCCAGGGAGATATTCTTAAAAGCATAAAAAAACCGGTGAGGTAGCCTATGCCAGAAGAACGAGCATGCATCATATGCGGTAAGACGTTCATACCGAATAAGTACAGGCCGAATCAGGCGATCTGCTCCTCTTTGGAATGCCAGTATCAGCGCCAGCTCGAAAACATGAAAAAATGGAGGGAGAGGAACCCCAATTATTTTAAATATAAAGAAAGTCAGGACTCGTCATGGAAAGAGACATGCAAACAGCGGTCGCTCGAATGGCGCAAGCGGCACCAGGAATACCTCAAGCTATACCGGGAGGAGCACAGGGACAGGCACCGCTCTTATATGAAAGAGTACATGAGAGAGTACAGGAGAAGAAGGACGGCTCCCGGCCAGGCAGGCGGGAAGGAAGACGAGGAGTAACGGCATCGCTTTAAATACGTCATGAAGAAGAGACCCACGATCCTTTCAAGATTCTGCATAACGGCGGCGATAACTGTATGCGTAAGCTGTTGGGCGGGCAACGCATGGTCCGGCGATATTGCATCCGCCCGGGAAGGGGACCTCCGGAGCGCAACATCGGCAAAGGAAGACCTCATAAAGAAAGGAAAGGATAAATACGCATCCCGTGATTATGAGGGCGCGCTGAACGAGTGGGAGGCGGCGCTTTCGCTCGACCCGAAAGACAGGTCATTAAAAAAATATATCGGCCAGGCGCGGAAGAAGATAAAGAGGCGTCCTAAGAAAGATAAGGAACCCGTAAGCGTCGGCTCACAGGCGGAGATCCCGCACGTCCTTACCCTGGATGATTGCATAAAGATAGCCGTACAGAACCACATGCCGTTAAAGATAGCGGAGGACAGCATAAAGCTCGGCGAGATGCGGTTATGGGAGGCGCGCAGGAACATGCTGCCCACCGCCACGATAAAGTGGCAGGAGTCGTCCGGGCGCGTCAATGACCGGCGGTATATAGGGAGAAAACAGTCGATAGAGGGGCAGCAGGCGGTCTTCCACGGCGGCGAGCTCTACTTCGTAATGAAACAGGCCGAGACGAACCTGAAGATAGTGACCGAGGATTATAACAGGATAAAGAACGACCTTATACTGCAGGTCAAAAAGGGATATTATACTCTTGCCAAGGCAAAAGAGAGCTTCAAGATGCAGGATGAGCTTAAGCGGGAGGTCGAGGGCATATACGGCAGGGTAAGCAAGGGATCCGAAGCCGGCATCATATCAAAACTGGAATTTTTGAATGTGAGCTCACAGCATGCCCAGACAGGTTTCCAGTTCGCTTCGGCAGAGGGAGACCTGGCGATCGCGGACCTGATACTGAAACAGGCGATGAACGTAGACCAGTCCTATAACATGGATATAGACGCGAAGCTAGGGTTCAGGAAGGTCGAGGTCAATTCCGGGGAGGCCCTCATGGCCGCGTTTATGAACAGGCCGGAGGTCAGGGCCAACTCTCTCATGGTGGAGTATTACAACTACGAGAAAGGCATTGCCAGGGCCAAGGGGTGGCCGAAGGTGGACCTGATGGGTTCATGGGGCCTGGCCAAAGAAGAATATGCGCCTGAGGACAATCTTGCTCCCCCTGCAAATTCAACTACGTTGGACGATGACAGGAAGATGGAGCAGGAGTGGTACCTGGGGTTCAAGGCATCGATGCCTTTCTGGGGGTCGACGGCGGAGTATTCGCATACGAGAGAACAGTGGCAGCCGGTCGTAAGCGCATACCAGGGGACGGAATCCGCTACACAGGCCATCAAGGTAGGCATACTGGACAACTTCAGATACTATTCCGGGAAACAGGAAGCGTTGATGAACTTCCACAGGGCCCAGCAGGAGCTCACAAAGATAAAACAGGACGTGACGCTTGAGGTCAGGGAGAGTTGCTTCAGCTACGCCAAGGCGCTGTTACAGCTCGATACTGCGGAGAAGAAGATAGTCTACCAGGAGAAGGACCTCGAGCTGATGAGATTCAAACGGGGGCTGGACGAGGCGCAGGATTCGAATGTCATAGAGAGCCTGATAAAATTTTACCAGGAGAAGTTCGGGCACATCCAGGCGCTCGTCGATTGCCATATATCTCTGGCGGCTATAAATAAAGCCATAGGGGTGGAGAACTATTTCAAGGACGAAGAGGACCTTAGGATACAGGGGGACCTCTCCTTAAGCGATAAGGTGCGGTTAAAATAGGGGTTTTCCCCGCAACGGGTGAGGATCATATGAAAAATATAAGAGAGATATTAAAAAAAGCGTCCGCCGGGTTCAGGAAGATAAAGTTCAAATTACCGCAGGACAGGAAGAAGACCATATTCATCGCGCTCATAGCGCTTGTGGCGGTTATAGTGATAGTGAAGACAACCTCGAATATCAACAGGGCGCTCTTCAAAAAGTCGGACGCGGCCAAAAAGACCCCGGCCGTGACGTTCGAGGAGGAGGCCGCGCCCGTAAAGGTATTCAAGGCAAAAAAGATTGAATTTAAGGATACCCTGCCGTGCATGGGCAACATAAAAGGATTTAAAGAGATCGACCTGAAGTTCCAGGTCCCGGGGATCCTCGAGAGCTTCAATTTCGAGGAGGGCGAGAAGGTGCAGGAGGGGGATATCATCGCAAGCCTCGTACAGAAAGAGGCGCTCCTGAAGCTGAAGTACACGGAGATAGAGACCTCAAAGAACCAGAAGCTGTTCGATATAGGCGCCATCAACACCATGAAGCTGGAGCAATCGAAGCTGGAATATGAATCGGCAAAGAACGAGCTCGACAAGACGAATATTTACGCGGTCTCGAACGGCCTCCTGGGGTCGCGGCTGCTGGACCCGGGGAATTTTGTGACGCAGAACGATAAGATAGGCGTATTCATAAACATAGACAAGGTGCGCGCGGAATTCAGCGTCATAGAGAAAGATATGCCTAAGGTGTCGATAGGCCAGAAGGCGGAGGTCTTCGTCGACTCCCATCCGAATAAGGCCTTCTCCGGGACGGTGGACAATATAGCGCCTATAGTAGAGGGCAGGTCCAGGACCCAGAATATAAAGATCGATATAGACAATAAGGACGGGGTCCTTAAGCCCGGTATGTTCGCGCGCGCCCTCGTGGCCACTTACGAAAAGAAGGATGCCCTTGTGATACCGGCCTCGGGCCTGAAGAAGAAGGAGGCCGAATATTTCGTTTACCTGGTCCTCAAAGAGGAACCGAAGAAAGAGGCCGGGGACGATAAGTCAAAGGCGAAAGCCAAAAAATTATTCGGCCTATTTGCCCTGCCTCAAAAGAAAGAGGAACCTAAGCCCGAAGCCGCCGCGGAAAAGGGATCAGAATACGGGACCGTTGAGATACGGCCGGTGAAACTGGCGTACATGACCCAGGACCTGGTCGAGATAGGGGAAGGGTTGAAAGAGGACGACCTGATCGTGGCCGAGATACAGGAAGATTTTAAGGATAAGGCGAAAGTCGAGATCACGGAAGTGCAGGAAGGGTTATTTTAATATCTCTTACAGGGACCGATGAACCTCGCTAAATTTTCCGTAGAAAAACCCGTGACCATTACTATGATAGTCGCGGGCATCCTTATATTCGGCTTCGTCTCCCTGGAGCTCCTGCCGCAGGAGCTCTTTCCCCAGATCGTCTACCCGCAGCTGACCGTCGTCACTCCGTATGGGAACGCCGCGCCCGAAGAGATAGAGACGCTTATAACAAAACCGGTCGAAGAGGCGGTCGGGACCGTCGCAGGCGTAAAGCGCATCCACTCCATCTCAAAAGAGGGCCTCTCTCTTGTCATAGCCGAATTCGGATGGAACCAGAATATAAATTTCGCGGCGCTGGGTATGAGGGAGAAGATAGACCTGATAAAAGAGAGGCTGCCCAGGGAGGCGGAGGAGCCGATAGTCCTGCCTTATAACCCGTTCGACAGGCCCATCCTGGTACTCAGCGTTACAAGCTCTACGGACAGGTCTCCCCTGGCGCTGCGCGAGGTCGCGCGGCGCATGATAAAGGACGAGATAGAGAAGGTGGAAGGTGTGGCATCGGCAATGATCTCAGGCGGGCTGGAGCGCGAGATACAGGTGGAGGTCAACCATGATAAGCTTCTCTCGCGCAGGATTCCGATAATCGACGTCACTAAGGCGATCGCCAGCTCAAATCTGAATTATCCCGCCGGCACCATAAAAGAGAGTTTTTATGAATACCTGATAAGGACGCTGGGTGAGCTTGAGCATGTGCGGGACATCGAGGATATATCCATAGGCTCGGATACGGGCGACGAGGAGTTAAGGGCCGCCAGGTACGGGCCGGAGGACCCGAGTAAGAGGGGGGATGTCAGCAGGGACAGGCGTCTGATATACCTGAAGGATGTGGCCACCGTCACAGACGGGGTGAAAGAGAGGACAAGTTACTCGCGCTATAACGGGAAAGAGAATATCTCGATATCGATACAGAAACAGGCGCTCGGCAATACCGTCAGGACCATAAACAAGGTGAAGAAGAAGATCGAAGAGCTGAAGCCGGATATGCCGAAGGATGTGGATATCGCCGTAGTATATGATCAGTCGGAATTCATAAAGAGTTCGATAAACGGCGTATGGGACGCCGCCTGGCAGGGAGGCGTGCTTGTCTTCCTCGTCCTCTTCTATTTTTTAAGGAACGTATGGAGCGCCTTGATAGTGACCGTCACGATACCCATATCGGTGCTGGCAACATTCGCCATGATGTACTTCACGGGCGTCTCCCTGAACATGATGTCGCTGGGAGGCCTGGCGTTCGGTGTGGGCAGCCTCGTCGATTGTTCTATAGTCGTCATCGAGAACATCTTCAGGCACATGCAGATGGGAAAAGACAGGAAGGAGGCGGCTTCGGTAGGGGCCGATGAGGTCTCTATAGCTGTCGCCGGCTCCGTGCTTACAACGATAGTCGTATTCCTGCCGCTCATCTTCGTGGTCGGGATCATAGGGCAGATCTCCAAAGATTTTGCTCTCACGGTCACCTTTTCGCTCCTGGCGTCATGGGCCGCCTCGATCACTATAATACCTCTTCTTGCGTCGCGCGGGATATCGGTCGGGAAGAACGTCAAATTAGAGAACGAAGACGATATCTCCGCCATAGATAAGGCGGGCGCCGCGTCGAAGATGCGTAAGATATATGAAAACCTTCTTGAGAAGTTCCTTAAGCATAGGAGGCGCTATCTTCTTTATACGCTCATCCTATTCTTATTATCTCTGGGTCTCTTCGTATTCATGGATAAAGAATTGATGCCGAAAGTGGACCAGGGCCAGTTCATGATACGCATAAACATGCCGGGCGGGACACGGCTCGAAGTCACGAACTCCCTTTCGGAACGCATCGAAAAGGTGATCATGCCCATCCCGGAAGTGGAGAGCGTAAACGTGACCGTAGGGTCTACGAAGGAGTCGACCACCAAGCACATCACAGAGCGGCTCAGCGCGAACCAGGCGGAGATAGCCGTAAATCTGAGATCGAAACGGAAGCGCAAAAGTTCTGATATCGTCCAGGAGATCAAGGACCGGCTCGCCTCGATGAACCTCGAAGGCGCGCGCATAGAGTATGCGCTGCAGGAGAACGTCCTGATGTCCGGCGTACAGGCACAGGCGCCAGTGACCATAGAGATAAAGGGCAATAACCTTGTGACCCTGGAGAGGATAACGAGCGATGTGCAGAACGGCCTTTCGAGGATAAAGGGCCTGTACGGTATAAAGAACGACCTCTCCGACCCGTCACCCGAAACGAAGATATTCGTAAATAAGGACAAGGCCGCCGTCTACAGCCTGTCGGTCACGGATGTGGCCCAGACGGCACTCACGGGCCTCAAGGGGTATGTGGCCAGCCAATTCAAAGAGAAGGGGCAGGAATTTGACATCAGGGTGAGATTGAGGAATGCCGACAGGGATAATTTTGAGAAACTGGGGAGGATGCAGATCCAGTCGCCGCTCGGCATAAGCGTGCCGCTTTCAAGCGTAGCGACATTCGGTAAGGGTAAAGGCCCCAGCGAGATAAAGAGGTTGAACCAGGAGCGCATCGTCCAGGTATATGCGAACGTGTATAAGCGTGCCCTGAAAGATGTCTATGACGATGTGAACGCGATGTTAAAGAGGGTAGATGCGCCCAAAGATTTCACGGTCAAGCTTGCCGGAGAGACGGCCGAGATGAAAGAGTCGTTCACGAGTTTACGGAACGCTATCATCGCGGCGTTCCTGCTCGTCTATATGATAATGGCCGCCCTGTTCGAGTCGTTATGGCAGCCCTTCATAATCATGTTCACCATACCGCTGTCGTTGATCGGAGTCTCATGGAGCCTATTCATAACCCATACAAGCGTAAGCGCTTATGTCCTTATGGGGGTAGGCATACTCGGAGGTATCGTGGTCGATAACGCCATCGTCCTTATCGACTGCGTAAACCTCTTTGTCTCAAAGGGCATGCCGCCGGAGAAGGCGGTAGTCTACGCAAGCAAGGTCCGGCTCCGCCCCATACTCATGACCGCCATGACGACCATCCTGGGGCTCCTGCCGATGGCCTTCTTAGGCGGCGAGGGCGCAGAGCTTCGGGCCCCTATGGCCATAACCGTTATGGGCGGACTTTTGATAGCGACGTTCCTTACGCTGGTAGTCATCCCCACCATATACATCTATATCATCGACCTTAGCGGCAGGATCTTCAAGAGGAAGAGATGAGCCTTCCCGCCTTTTCCATCAAGAGACCGGTCACCATGCTCATGGTCTACGTCATCCTCATGCTTGTGGGCCTCCTGTCATTGACGCAGCTCCCCGTAGAGCTCTACCCCAATATAAGTTTCGGGGAGATAAGCATAATAATAGAGGTCCGGGGAGGGATACCTCCTACGGAAGTGGAGAGCCTGGTCACCAAGCCGATAGAGGAGGCCGTCGGAAGCGTCAGCCACCTGGAGGAGATGCTTTCGATATCGAAGGAAGGCGAATCAACGGTCGTGCTCAGCTTTGAGCCGGGCATAAATATGGACTTCGCCGCCCTTGAAGTGAGAGAGAAGTTCGCGAGGGTGAAGAACAAGCTGCCGAAGGAGATAGAGAAGCCTATCATAGCGCAGTTCAAAAGGTCCGACGTCCCCATAGTGATCATAGCGGTTACCAGCCTCAGGAGGTCGACCGAGGAGATACGCAAGATAGTGGACGAGGAGATAAGGGAACCGTTGAGGCGCATAAGCGGGGTGGCGGACGCCGAGGTCGCGGGCGGACGGGAGAGGAAGATCCTGGTAGAGGCCGACCAGAGGAAGATGGCCGCTTATTCTGTTTCGCTTGAGAAGCTCATCTCGATGATAAGCATGAATAATCTGAACCTGCTGTCGGGTGACATCGAGACAGACAAGGAAAAATATCTTATAAGGACCATAGGGCTCTTCAAAAGCGTCGAAGAAATAAAGAATATACCGGTCTCCGCGCTTTCCGACGGCACCGCCATAAGGCTGAAAGACGTTGCCAATGTCGTCGATTCTTACCTGGAGCCGACAGGCTATGCAAGGGTCAATATAAGGCCCGTCGTCTCCATATACATCCAGAAGGAATCGACCGCCAATACGATAAAGGTGGCCCAGACCATAGAAGAAGAGGTGAATCGCCTGAAGGAGAAGATGCCGAAAGACCTCCACATAACTATCACGAGCAACCAGGCAAATTTCATAAAAGAGGCGATAGAGAACCTTAAGGTCTCTTTGCTCCAGGGCGCAGGCCTCATAATGCTGGTCCTGACATTTTTCTTGGTAAAGCTGGAACGGAGATATATCATCCTGACGGCGGTCCTTCTTGTCAGTACGCTTTTCCTGCCCACAAAATTATTGTATCTCCTTCTGGCGGCGATGGTTATAACATCTGTCATAATAGCAAAGATACGCCCGGTATTGATAGTCAGCTCTGCGATACCAATATCTGTGATAATAACTTTTTCGCTGATGTGGGCGATGAAACTCTCCGTCAACTTCATGACGCTCTTCGGCCTGGCGCTCGGCGTAGGTATGCTCGTCGATAATTCCATAGTCGTCTTTGAGAACATATTGAGCAAAAATGAAAAGGGGTTAAAAGGCATCCCCGCAGCCATAGAGGGCACGGAAGAGGTGTGGGTAGCCATCTGGGCCGGCACGCTTACCCACATCTCCGTCTTCCTGCCTATGATCTTTGTCGGCGAAGAGATAAAACTTCTGTATGGCGGCGTAGCGTGGACGGTGACATTTTCCCTGCTGGTATCGTTATTTGTGGCCATTACGGTGGTCCCGCTCCTTACTTCCAGGGCCAAATTTTATATAAAGGATGTCCCGACGGGGTACGGGAAGAAGGATAGGGCAGGGTTCATGACGGCGATATATGCGGCCCAGAGAAAAGGCGTCGTCTATATGATACGGAAGAGATACCGTGTCCTTATGTGGGCCGCCCTGATATTCCTTGTGTCGCTCTTCCTCTTCACAAAGATGGGTATGGAATTCCTGGGTACCACGGAGCAGAATAAATTTACCATCTTCATAGAAATGCCTACCGGGACGAAATTGGATGTCACGGACAGCTTCGTGAAGAAGGTGGAGGCGATGGTCAAGGAGATACCGGAGGCGAAGATATTCTCGTCCAGGGTAGAACCATGGTCGAGCAAGATATATGTGGAACTGGTGAGCCTGACTAAAAGGAAGAGGTCGGTCAAAGAGGTCATAGAGGGCATCCGTCCCAAGGTGGAGCGGTTGAAGCCGGCCTTCATATATTTTGAAGAGGAGCAGGAGGTCGGGACAAAAGAGATAGTGCTGGAGCTCTTCGGTTACGACTATAACACATTGAGAGAGATAGCGATATCGATGGCGACGCGATTGGGGGCGCTAAAGGGGTTCACCGATACAAAGATAAGGATGCGCGAGGGGCGTCCCGAGCTCGGGCTTAGAGTGGACAGGAAGAAGGCCGGCCTTATGGACATGAGCGTACTGAACGTGGCGGATATGGTCCATGCGCAGATGAGAGGGCTCAGGGCCACGCTCTTCCATACGGAGTCGAGCGAAGTCGAGACGATAGCCCGCCTGGACGAAAAATACAGGAAGACGTTCAAAGACCTGCACAAACTGGTATTGATGAACCAGGACGATGACCGCATATATCTGGAGCAGATAGTCGATTTTAAATACGACCTCGGCCCGAGCGAGATATGGCGGAAGAACAAGACGAGGATGATACAGGTAAGCTCCAATATCGGTAAATTCCCTCTCAGCAAGGCCATCACGATCACAAAGACGGCCCTTTCGGACCTTAAATTACCGGAAGGGTATTACTACAGGTTCGGGGGGAATTACCCGACGATGATGGCGACCCAGAAACAGTTCCGGGCCATAATATGGCTTGTCATCATATTGATATACCTTGTGCTCGCCGCCCTATTCGAGTCTTATTACCAGCCTTTCATAATAATGGTCTCCGTCCCGCTGGCAATGGTAGGGGTCGTTATAGCGTTATATGCGACCGGGAAGGCGGTCGGGATGGGTGTTTTTGTGGGGCTCATGATGCTGGGGGGCATAGTGGTCAATAACGCCATCCTTCTTATCGACCACACAAACCAGCTGGAGAAGAAGAATATACATTATCTCAGGGCATTGCTTATGGCATCGAGGGACAGGTTGCGGCCCATATTGATGACCACCATAACTACGCTTTTGGGGCTCCTGCCGATGGCCGTAAGCACGCATGAGGGCTCTAACCTGTGGAGCCCGCTTGCTATAACCGTCATGGGCGGTCTTACCAGCTCAGCCATACTCACACTGCTTATAGTGCCAGGGGTATATGTGATCTTTGAAGATATAAGCGTAAAAATATCAGAATTCTTAGGGAAAAGGAGAGGACCCGTTAAAACTGCTGCCGCGGAAGAGGATGCCGCGCAGGAAAACGGTTAAATATCGAAAAGAGGAGCTCATCATGAAGGTATCCGCTATCTTTTTTGTGACGGTTTCTGTGTTGTCGGCCGCCGTGTATGGGATCTCGGAAGAGCCGGCCGGGCAGGGTAAGGATGAAGCGGCGCAAACCGCCGTTACCGCACCGTCAGCCAACGGAGAAACCCCAAAAACGCCTGTCCCGGGATCTGAAGGCGGCAAGACCGTAAACGTTCCTGATATGGTTGTGCCGAAGGTGCCGATCCCGAGAGTCATCATTGAATATCCCGATGAGGTTACGGGCAAATACCCGAGCGAGATGAGCCCCTCAGAAAGGGTTGATTACGATAAGAGGATCAAGGCGGTAGCGCGGCCGATGGAAGGCATGGGCGCTTCCGGAAGAGAGAAAGCAACGAATAAAGATAAAGCAAATACGACAGTTGCAGTACCGACAGAGGTTAAAACTGATGAGGTAGAATTTGTATCGGTGGACGAAAATGATCCCGAAAACAGGAAGGTCGTAGTTAAGAAAGGCGACGGAACGATCATCTCCCTGGATGCCCCCAAACACATAGTGTTGACAAAGACAGTGGAACTATCAGCTCTCGGAAAAGGCGAAAAGATGAAGATAACATATATGGTTACAGGGGATAAAAACAGGCTGATTTCCGCATCCAACCGTATATTGCCCAGACAGAGGTAGATAAAAAGTCGCTCTCCTAACAAGTCACCCCGACGGGCAGATCAGAGAGAAAACTTCGTTTTAAGCTATAAAAAAGTTAGAAATTCCCTATTGACTCTTATATTATATATGATAATATTGTAGTGTGGCGAAAGGGAAGTTCATTTTTTTTGACCTATAAATTTAATGTTTAAAAAAGTATTTTAAAAGGTAATAAAATGATAGAATACTACAGCCCCCACAAGAAGATCTGGCTGAAACTGATCGCCGGCACGCTGATCGTGACCTTCGTATGGTACGACATAGCGTGGGCCGGCGATCTCTTTTATTACCCCAGGCCGATCCCGGTGGCGACTGCAGCGCCTGCCGTAACCGGCGGGAAGATGGCCCCGACTTCTGCCGTGCCGGATGAAAAGGTCGCCTCCGGCAAGGAGAAAGAGCGCGAAGTAACAAATTACGATCTATTATATTATGATAAGCGCAAGTCAGCCGCCGAAAAACTCTTACCCACATACCAGGAAAAAGAACAATCCCAAAAATTCGCCCCCGGCTATATCCAGGAACAGCAGCAAAAGCACGAAGATATAATAAAACAGAAGCAGGATGGCGAGGATCTCCTGTGGCAATTACGGGATGACCTTAAGAAGAAACTTCAGGTAGAGAAAGAGGAGGACCTGGAGCTTCAGAAGAAACAGGGTGGAAGCGGCGGCAGGGGCGGCGAGGGCGGAGAGGGCGATGATGCGGATTACAGCCTGACCGACCCGGATGTGCTTGATACCCCGCATAATCTTAATAATTACAATTATGAGGGGCAGAGGAACCTTAACAGCGTGGATAAGTATGACGTGACGAGGATGGATATCGAAAAGTGGATGAACGGGGCGGAACGGCGTACGGATGAGATGGGTGTCGATTACTGGATAGGGTGGTCAGACCAGGGCGATGCCGGTGACGGCAGGAAGATACAGGAGGTCATATATTTCGGCGAGGGTGAGGGCCGGAAGATAGACCACCTTTTGACAGGTTATGTCCTTAACGAGGCGACGCAGGAATATGAGGCGAAATACAGGATCGATTATATCTATTCCGGCGACGACGTCGCAGAGGTGCGCAGATATGACATATCGGGAGACGGGGATGTTCTGGTGGAGGTGGCCACATACGAGGGGAGCGGCGAAGACAACAGGATATCGAAGATAGAGTATTTCGGCACGGACGGTGACCTGGCAGGGACGCGTCTTTATGAATACGGCGACGGCGGAGAATTACAGAAGACGGAAGAACACAGGATGATAAACGGCACCGACATCCTGACGAGCGAGACGCATTTTACGGGTGAAGCGAAGAAAGAGGTCGCCGATCATACGACCACATATGCCTCGGACGGCACAGGGTTGACCACCACCGTCTATTATTACGCAGACGGAGACAGAGCGGCAGATGCCGGATACAGGGAGGCAAAGACAAAGAGCGTCACTTATTGGGGTAATATTGATACTAACGGTGACGGCTCGGTCAGCGCGGAAGAAGAGGCCGCAGCGGACAAGAAATCGGAGTTATTCTTCTGCGGTTCAGCCGACAGGATCGCAGGCGAGGAGGTAGCGGATTACGAAGTGACTTATAATAAACTGGGCTTTACCACTGCGACCACCGTCTATCTGTATCTTGACGGCAAGAGGGCCAAAGACGCCAATTACAGGGAAACGCTTACAAGCATCGTTTCGTATTACGGCGATGCCGTAAATGCGGACGGTTCGATAAAAGACGGCGCGATCAAGAAGTCCCAGACGTTCTTTGACCATAAGTACAGATTGAAGGGCGAAGAGGTCCAGGATTATGCAGTCACCTTTTTGACGGATGGGGCCACGGTAAAAGACACTACGGTCTATTTTTACGAAGGCGGCAAGAGGGCGGAGGATTCCTCGAACACTGATCGCCTTGAGCGCGCAACGACGTACTGGGGCCCGATAGATTCCAACGGCGATAAGACAATAAGCGCGGGAGAGATATCCGCCGCGCATAAGAAATCGGAAACGTTCTACAGGTTCCTGCCGGGCTCATCCAGGGGAGAGGAGCTGGCCGACTTCACATATAGCTATTACCGGGACGGCTCCACGGTGAAAGAGACGACCGTATACTATTACGGCGGTAATAAGCGGGCTGACACGGCAAACCCCTATGAAGACGGGATGCAGAGAAGCGATACATACTGGGGTGACGCTATCTTTGCGGTCGATCTTATCGATGCGGGGGGTAATTACGATATTGCCAGGGTGGAAGAATTAATAAAGATAAAATTCGGTATCGACCTTGCCTCGGCAGGATCGGGCACCGAAGCGCTGGAAGCATTCCTCGATTATATCTCCGGAGGGGATGCCGGGATCAAAGAAGCCCTCAGGGCGATCCTTGCCATGGACCCTGCCGACATAGCCAATAAAGAGAAGCTCGTTTCCGCGCTTTTGACCATTGCGGGAGGGAACGTCGACCTACTGCAGATCCTCATGTCGATAGATATGGATTCGGTCACTTCGAAAGAGGACCTGGTAGAAAAGATACTGGTGGCGGCGGGCCTTGACCAGACATCGGCCGCCGTAATATCGATCATCTTGTCCGTAAAGATCACCGATGGTATGACGAAAGAAGATTATGTCAGGGCCTTATTGGATAAGATATCCCCGGAGACGATGACCTCCAAGGTCACCTCTCTCCTCGGAAAACTCTCGAAGAAGATATCGGATTACGCCTCGGCGGACGAACTTAAGGCAGAACTACTGGCACTCGCCGCAGGTGACGAGGAGCTACTCGCCCTCATAAACAGCGTCACAGTTACGGCAGGCATGACGGCCGAAGAGTTCATATCGGCACTCTTCGACAAGATATCCCCGGAGACACTGACCTCCAAGGTCACCTCTCTCCTCGGAAAACTCTCGAAGAAGA